>CAINDZ010000230.1 GCA_903847545.1 uncultured bacterium
CAGGCCGGCCAGCAGGAAGATGCCCAGGCCGATGGCGAAGTACGAGGAGCGCAGGCGGCCGTCGCGGCGGAAGTCGTTGCGGATGAAGAAGTACAGGGCCAGCATGTGCAGGCCCGCCAGCAGCAGGCTCTCGAGCGCGTGAACCGTCGTGAAGACGCGGCCGTAGCTGCCGACGCCCAGCGCAAACAGCAGCGCCGCCAGCACCGCCATGTTGCGGCGCGGAAAGAGCAGGTTCACGAGCATGTAGACGACGAACGCGTTCAGCGCGTGGATGGCCAGGTTCACCGCCAGGTAGCCGGCGACGTTCTGGCCGAACAGGTGGTACTCGGCCAGGAAGACCAGCTGCAGCAGCGGCTGGCTGAAGTAGAATCCCAGGTGGTGGAACATGGCGGTCGGCTGCAACGACAGCTGGTGCGCGTCGCAGATGATCTGCGCGTCACCGCCGTCCCACAGGGGCGTCGCGGTCAGGTGGCCGAAGGCGGCGAATACCGTCCCCAGTATCAGCAGCAATATCGGGCCGTGTTCCTTGAGAATTTTCATGTCTGGACCAATAATAACCCGGTGATGGCCGCCCGGGCAATCGACGTGCGGGCCGGCCGCGAGATTCCCCGCCCCCGGGCGCCCGCCCGGCCGCCGCACGAAGGGATGCCAGCATGACCAGCCGCCTTGCCGCCGGCCCGTTCCGGGCGTTTTCGCGCCACCTTCCGGGCGGGTCGCTCCTGTCCCGGGCCCTGGTTCGGGCCTCGGTTCCGGCCCTGGTCCTGTCCCTGACCGCGTTTGCGGCCGTGGCCGACGAGACCCCGCAGCCGGCGGCCGGCAGCGGTCCCTACAACCTGACCATCTTCCACACCAACGACACCCACAGCGCCTTCATGCCGCGGGTGGCCGAGTGGAGCCGGGACGGGCGCCAGGCCGGCGGGGTGCTGGCCCTGTCCCGCGGCCTGGAGCAGGAGCGCCGCACCGCGGCGGCCGACCTGCTGGTCGACGCCGGCGACTTCATGACCGGCAACCCCGTTTGCAACCTTAAGGTGGACGGCGTGCCCGGCGGGGCGGTGGCCCGCATGCTGAGCGCGCTGCACTACGACGCCGGCCTGGTCGGCAACCACGAGTTCGACATCGGGCTGCCGGACCTGCGGAAGCTGGTCGGCATGTTCAAGTATCCCCTGCTGGCGGCGGACATCGTCGGTGCGGACGGCAAGCCGATCTTCCGGGCGGACCCCGTCGTGCTGGAGAAGGGCGGCCTGCGCATCGGCATCATGGGCGTCTCGTGCGCCGGCATGACCGAGGTCGTGGCGCCCAGCCGCTTCGCAGGCCTGGCCATGGCCGCGCAGCTGCCGATCCTGCGCCGGCAGGCCCGCGAGCTGGACCCGTCGACCGACCTGCTGGTGGTGCTCAGCCACGACGGCGTCGAGGGCGACCGCGCGCTGGCCGACTCGCTGGCCGGCTCGGGCATCGACGTGATCGTCGGCGGGCACAGCCACACGCGCCTGAAGGAGCCGGAGCTGCGCGGGGGCATCCTCATCGTGCAGGCCGGCTCGGCGATGACCAATCTGGGCCGCCTGGACCTGCGCGTGGCCAACGATCGCGTCGAGGGCTACGCGGGGCAGTTGGTGACGCTGTGGGCCGACTCGCTGCAGGCGACGGGGCCGCTGGCCGAGATGGTGCTGACCTATGCCGAGAACGTGCAGCAGCAGTACGGGCGCAAGCTGGGCGACCTGGCGGGCGACCTCAAGCGCGGCCGCGGCGAGAACACGCTGGGCGACTGGCTGGCCGACGTGATCCGCGAGGCGGCCGGGGCCGACCTGGCGGTGCTGAACTCGGGCGGCATCCGTCGCGACCTGCCGGCCGGTCCGCTGACGGCGCTTCTGGTGCACGAGGTGCTGCCGTTCGCCAACACGCTGGGCGTGGTGACGATGACCGGCGCCGAAGTGCAATTGATGGCCGACGCCAACGCGCGCGGCCAGGTCGGCGGCGACCACGGCATCCTGCAGGTGTCGGGGATTTCCTACGCGGTCGTGCCGGCCGCGGGCGACGTGCCCGTGCATGCCGGTGACGTGACGGTGGGCGGAAAGCCGCTGGACCCGGCGGCCACCTACCGCGTGGCCATGCCGGACTACGTGGCGATGATGGGGCCGGTGTACCTCGGGCGCGAGAACCCGCCGTTCGAGGACCTGGGCAAGGAGCTGTCGGCCGTCGTGTGCGCCGCCGTGGAAAAGGCGGGCACCGTGCAGGTGCCCGCCCTCGGCAGGATC
>CAINDZ010000231.1 GCA_903847545.1 uncultured bacterium
GCGGGCGCGACAACGTGGCGCGTCGACGTCGACGGCCTCGGCGACTTCACCGACCTGCAGCCCGCGGTGACGGCCGCCGCCTCGGGCGACACCATCCTCGTGGGGCCCGGCCGGTTCGACACGCTGCTGCCGGCGCCGGGCAAGGCCGAGGTCCAGCAGGCGATCGTCGTGGTGACGGTCGCCGACCTGACGATCATCGGGGCCGGGCGTGACCAGACGATTATCGGGCCTGAAGGCTGGTACGCGCCGGTAGGGACGTGGCCCGCGGGGATCCGCGGCGAAGGTGACCAGGTGCTGCGTCTGCGCTCGCTGACGGTCGAGCACCTGCCGCGGGCGGTCTCGTGGGCCGCGGGCTCGGTCGACCTGGGCGACTGCCTGTTGCGCGGTGGCGGCTTCGGCTTCTACGGCCTGCTGACCGGCGCGGCGCAGGGCATCGTGCAGGACTGCGCGTTCGAGTCCACCGAGGAGGACGGCTTCGCGATCTGGCTGGACGGCGCGACGTCGTTCGCCATCGCCGACACGCGCTTCGACGGACCCGCCGTGGGCGTGGCGGTCGTCGGCGGTTCGCAGGGCGTCTCGGTCGCCGGGTGCTCGTTCAGCGGCTCGTTCGCCGCGCTGACCTTCGGCGAGGCGTCGGAGGGCTCGGTGTCCGGCTGCACGACGGCGGGCGTCGGCGTGATGTCGCTGAGCGTGGTCGGCGGCTCGCATGTCGTCGTCGACGGGCTCTTCGCCGACGGCGGCGACAACGGGATCGCCGCGGGCTCGGGAGCGGTGGTCACGGTGCACGACTCGGCCCTCGAGAACACGCTCGTGGCGGGCGTGTCCGTCACCGGCGACGCGCTGGTGACCGTGCACGGCAGCCACCTGCTGCCTTCGACGGGCTATGCGGCCAGCAGCTTCCTGTACCCGGGAGCGCCGGTCGTGCTCGACTTCACGGGCAACTACTGGGGCACGACCGATGGCGCCGCCATCGGCGCGCTCATCCACGACAGCGTCGACGACCCGGACATCCACTGCACCGTGGATTTCGCGGGTCCGTCCGACCACACCCTGGGCGAGACCCCCACCACGTGGGGCAACCTCAAGGCCAGCTTCCGCTGACGGGGCGGCCGCTCGAAGGAGACCGATGATCGCCTATGCCGCCTGGGTGTCGCAGCATCCGTGGCTGTCGGCGGCCCTGCAGTTCGCCGTGCTCGGCACGCTCGGCGAGGTCGTGGCCGCCAGCCTGCGCAACCGCGTGTTCGCGCTGCCGTGCTCGCCCGCGCGCCTGGCGCTGAAGGTGGTGGCGTGGGCCGTGCTGGGCCTGGTCATCAAGGCCGGCTTCACCGGCATGAAGGGGTTCACCGAGGCGCTGCTGGCGCGCGGCGTGCTGCCGGCGTGGTGCGCCGACGGGCTGGGCCACGCGCTGGCCCTGTCGGTGCTGACCAACGTCTTCTTCGGGCCGCAGATGATGGCCTTCCACCGCTGGGAGGACAACCTCATCCTGGGCCGGCGCGACTGGGTGGGGCTGGACCGCGCCTGGCGCACGCTGGTGTGGTTCTGGATCCCGGCGCACACCGTCACGTTCAGCCTGCCGCGCGACTACCAGATCGGCCTGGCCGCGGTGTGGGGACTGGTGCTCGGCGTCATCCTCGGCTGGTCGGGCGGCGAGCGGCGCATCACGCGCTGAGCAGCCTCAACACGGCGGCCGCCGCTTCCTCCACTGTCGGGGCCACGCGCCCGGGGTGGAACAGGGCCTCGTGGCGGCCGAAGCGCGGCCGGTAGCGGAACGGGGTCGAGTCGACGAAGAGCCCGACCGTGGGCACGCCGGCGGCGATCGCCAGGTTGCGCGCCCCGGTGTCGTTCGAGACCACCAGCGCCGCCCCGCCGACCCACGCCGCCAGGTCCTCCTCGGGGGCGGCCACGCGGGCGCGCGGCGTCGTCGCCAGCCCCGCTTGCACCTGCGCGGCGATCGCGCGCTCCCACTCCGCCAACCCGGCCATCACGACGTGGTCCAGGTCCGGCCGCGCGGCCGCCAGGGTCGTCGCCAGTTCCGTGAAGCGCCCGGCCGGCCAGCACTTGCCTGGCGTCGAGGCGGTGGCGAAGTAGAGGACGTAGGGGCCGGGCTGGGGGCGCGGCAGCGCGGGCATCGCGAAGTCGGGCGGCCAGGACGTGTCCAGGCCCACGGCGGCCAGCAGGTCCAGGAACGACTCGGCCTCGTACTTGAAGCCGGTGCGCGGCAGGGTGATGTCGTACAGGCGCCCGTCCAGGCGGCTGCCGGCCAGGCCCACGGCCAGGCGCGGGCGGTTCATGAGCAGCAGCCAGCGCGAGCGCGCGGTGGCCGTCAGGTCGAAGACGACCTCATGCATGCCGAACGTGCGGTAGTTGGCCAGGGCGGCGCGGGGCCGCAGGCCGCGCTGCACGACGTGCGTGGCGTCGACCAGGTCCAGCGGCGCCCCGCGCAGGTAGTTGCTCGACAGGCCCAGCGTCAGCCGCGCGGCGGGGAAGTGGCGGCGCACCTCGCGCAGGAAGGCCCGGCTCAGAACGAGGTCGCCGAGGGCCGCATGCTTGATGACGGCGACGCTGCCGACGCGGGCCGGGTCGATGGCCGCCAGCTTCGCCGCCGTGCCCGGTCGCGCGCGCACCAGCGTGTCGTCCCACAAAGTCAGCGTGTGCGCCTGCTCCATGGCGGTTCCCTCAGTTGCGGTCGTCGCCGCCGTGGATCAGCGCGGTGATGGCCTCGAGCCCCGCGCGGTCGACGTCGCCGAAGGCCGCCGGCCGGTCCGAGTCGA
>CAINDZ010000232.1 GCA_903847545.1 uncultured bacterium
CCGCCGCGCCGCCGGGCTGGCGCGCCAGGGCCCGCCAGCGCCGGACCAGCATCCACAGGCCCGCGAAGACGAAACCCTGCCCGAGGAGCAGGCCGGGCAGGCCCCAGATGGCGGCCATGTGCGGGATGTTGCTGTGCAGGTGGCCGAAGTAGAGGCCGTCCGCGCTCGTGTAGTACCGGGGGCTGATCTCTTTCAGGTCGCGGTCGCCGACGCCGGTGAGCGGATGCTTCTTCACCATGTTCCAGCCGCCCCGCCACATCTCCAGGCGCAGCGTGGTGTTCTTGTCGGACGTCAGGTAGGACGGGGTGAGCCGGTTCCACGGCGGCCTGGACATGTACCGCTCGCCCTGCAGCGCCACCAACACGACGACCAGCACCATGGCGACGGCGAAGCCCGCGAACAGGCGCGGGCGGATCACCAGCAACAGCGCGCCGACGCCCGCCAGCAGGCCGGTTTCCGCGCTGCGCGTCATGATCATGACGACGCCCACCAGCAGCGGCGCCAGCGCCAGCGCCAGGCCCCACCGCAGGCGGCGGCTGGTGCCGGGCGCCACGAGGAAGCCGAGGCCGCACAGGACGCCCATCATGAGCAGGCAGCCGCTGGTCATGGGATTGAAGGCGCCGGTCATGCGTTCCCGGAACAGGCCGCCTGTCCGCACGACGAGCATGACCTGGTCGTACAGGCAGGTGGCCAGGGCGCCGGCCAGCAGGCAGGCCAGCATCGTGCGGCGTCGCTTCTCGGTGGCGGCGCACGCGGCCGCCACCCAGATGGCGGTGAACAGGTAGAACCTCTTGTAGAACACGGCCGACTGCGCGGCATCCGTCGAGAACGGGATCATCAGCAGGGCCCAGGCGGCGAGCAGCGCCGCGGGCCTTTCCAGGCCGGTGACCGGCGGCGCCTCGTGACGGAACACCCAGCGGTAGAGCAGGGCCAGCAGGGCCAGCCCCAGCGCCAGCTGGCTGACGGCGATCGACAGGTAGCCCGCCGTGAGCATCAGCAGGAGGAATCCCGACTGCCAGGTGGAAGCCGGTCGGCGCAGCCTGGGCATGCCGCGGGTGCCTGCAACTGGGGGCACGGTGGTCTCTCCGGATCCTTGGGTGGGGGGAACCCGACGCCCCTGGCGGCCGGGCTCGGCGGCGCCGGAATGCTAGCAGTTGGGATCCCGCGGCAGCAATCGATAGTTTCCAGCCGGATGGCCGGCGCCCGCGCGGGCGCGCCCGAAAAAGGACAGGGCGAATCGGCGCTTGTGTTGTAAATTCGCCAACGCGTCGGCAAGCGAGGTACAGAGTCAGCTTCGGGACGGGAACGGGTGATGTTCAGGAACTCCCTGTGGAATGCGTTGGGCCTGGTCATTCCCAGCCTGTTCGCCATACCCGCAATGGCCGTGATCGCCCGCATCCTGGGTGTCGAGAAGTTCGGCATCTTCATGTTGACGTTCTCGGCGCTCGGCTACGCCGGCATCTTCGACGGGGGCCTGACCCGCGCCGTCATCCGTTCGGTCGCCATGAACGACGACAACGATGCGCACAATCGCGAGATCGTCGGGACGGCGGGCTATGCCGTCATCGTGATGGGCGCCGTCGGGACGCTGGCCGTCTACGTCGCGGCGCGGCGGATCGCCCTCCTGCTCAACGTCTCGCCGGAAGTCCTCGGCGACACGGTCGAGGCTCTGCGGATCTCGGCGCTCGTCATCCCGGTCTACCTGCTGAGCCTGGTCTGGTTCGCCTACCTCGAGGGCAAGCAGCAGTTCGTGAAGCTGAGCGTCCTGAAGACCATCACCGGGCTGTTCCTGACGGTGCTGCCGGTCGCGGCGGTGCTGGTGAAGCCGACGCTCTCGGCGGCGCTGGCCGGCCTGCTCGTCGCCCGGGTCGCCACGCTGGCCTTCGCTTATCGTCCGTGCCGCACGGGACTGGGCGCCGGCGTCTTCCATTTCAAGCGGCAGACGCTGCACGATCTCTTCCGCTTCGGGGGCTGGATCGCCGTCTCGAACGTGGTCAGCCCGCTGATGGGGTACGTCGACCGGTTCGTCCTGTCCAACCTGCTGGGCGCCGCCCGCGTGGCCTTCTACGCGGCGCCCTCGGAGGCGGTCTCGCGGATGTCGGTCATTCCCGGGGCCGTGGCGCGCACGATCTTCCCGATGTTCAGCAAGCAGCAGGATGCCTCCGCCGGCACGGCCCGCGCCGCCTCGCGCGGCCTGCTCCTGGTCTGCACGGCGATCGCCGTCCCGCTCTTCGCGGGCGCGCACTGGTTCCTGACGGTGTGGCTGGGCCCACAGTACGGTGACGAATCCGCCGTCGTCCTGCGCATCCTGCTGGTCGGGTTCATGTTCAACGCCGTCAGCCAGGTGCCGTATTCGCGCATCCAGGCGCTGGGGAAATCGCGGGCCACGGCGACCCTGCACCTGGTCGAGTTGCTGCCGTACCTCGCGCTGCTCGTGGTCCTGGTCCGCGAGTACGGACTGGTCGGCGCGGCCGTCGCCTGGGCCGTGCGCGTGTTCGCGGACTTCCTGGCGCTCCAGGTCATGGCGCGAAGGCTGGTGAAATAGGCCATGTCGTACCTGTTGTTCGGCACCCTGATCGTCCTGATCGTGCTGGGGATCGGCGCCGCGCGACGCATCTCGCTGTATTCGCCGTTGATGATCAGCGCCCTGGTCTGGCAGTTCGTCTTCGCATGCGGCCTCCTGGTCGGCAACCACTTCTACCCGGTGACCGACCGCGCCTTCGTGCTGTGGCTGGTCTGGTTCCTGGTCTCGAGCACGGCCTACTTCTTCCTTTCGGACCAGCCGCCGGAAGCCGGCGCGGCCGAGTGCCGCCGCCTGCCGCTCGACTATTCGCTGGCCCTGGTCGCGCTGATCCTCTGGCTGGCCTACCAGATCCGGGCTGTGGGCAGCGCGGGGCCCGCGCAGTTCCTCTCGAACCTGCGCCTGTCCGCCAACGACAACGCGGGCCTGACGTCGCTCAGGTTCGTGGACCGTTTCTATCCCTGGGTCTTCGCGCTGTTCATCTTCGAGCACGTCAACGCGCGCGCCGGGAACCGGCGGCTGCGGTTCCTGCTCTGGTTCCTGATGATGCAGTTCACCATGGCGACGATGGGGAAGCTGACGGCCCTGACCCCGATCCTGGCGTGGGCGGTGATCAAGGGCGTTCGCGGCGGTCTTCCGTTGCGCAAGCTGGCGGTGCTGGTGCCGGCGATCTTCTGCCTGCTCATCGGGCTCCACCTGGCGAGGGCGCTCGTGGGCGAGAAGACGGAGATCGGGACGTTCCTGGGCCTCTATGTCTACTCGCCGCTGGTCGCGCTGGGCTACATGGCGACGCCCCACGACCTTCCCTTCGGCGCCCACACGTTCCGCTTCGTCTATGCGCTGTGGCACGCGCTGGCGGGGGGCGCGCAGCCGGTGGAGGTGGTGCAGGGCTACGTCGCCGTGCCGCTGCCGACGAACGTGTACACGGTCATCCAGCCGTTCGCGCTCGATTTCGGCGTCGTCGGCGTGGCGCTCGGCGCGGCCATTTACGGCGTGTTCTTCAGCCTCCTGTTCCGGCTGGCCCGGCTGAACGGCCAGCTGTCGCTGATCCTCTATGCCGGCTTCTCGATGGCCCTGGTCGGGCAGTTCATCGGCGAGTTCATGTTCACGATGTTCTCGGGGCAGCTGCAGTTCGTCATTGCTGCAGTGCTGGTCGTCTCACAGTCGCGGCGGGTGCCGGCGCAGGCGAAGGCGGTCTGAATGTCGTCCAGGGCAAGGATCGCCGTCGTGGTCGTCAACTGGAACGCAGGGGACCGGCTCGGGGCCTGCCTCGATTCCATCGCCGCGCACGGCGACGGCCTGGTCTCGCAGGTCATCGTCGTCGACAACGGGTCCAGCGACGGCTCCGCGGCCGGCCTCGAGGCGCGACCCGGCGTCACGCTGGTCAGGGCCGGCGCCAACCTCGGGTTCGGGCGGGCCTGCAACCTCGGCGCGCGCCAGGCCGCCGCGGGCGACCTGCTGCTCTTCCTCAACCCCGACGCGGCCCTGCATGCCGGCACGCTCGCCGCCGTGGCGACCTGCCTGGACGCGCCGGCCAACGCACGCGTGGGCATCTGCGGCGTGCAGCTGGTGGACGAGACCTGGAGCGTGGCCCGGAGCTGTTCCCGGCTGCCGCGCGTGGCCGGGCTCCTGGCGCAGTCGTCGGGCTTGGACCGGCTGTTCCCGCGGCTGGGCCAGGCGATGGTCGAATGGGACCACGCCGCGACGCGGGACGTGGAGCAGGTGATCGGCGCCTTCTTCCTCGTGCGCCGCGCGCTGTTCGAGTCGCTGCAGGGATTCGACGAACGCTTCTTCGTCTACTACGAGGAAGTGGACTTCTCGCTGCGCGCGCGCGACGCCGGCTGGCGGAGCCTGTACCTCGCCGACGTCCAGGCCTTCCACGCGGGCATGGGCACCACGGCGCAGGTCAAGGCGCGGCGGCTGTTCTACCTGCTGCGCAGCCGCCTGCTGTACGCGGGCAAGCACTTTTCCCGGCCCGGCGCCGTGGCGGTGGCGCTAGGCGCGCTGCTCGTGGAACCGCTTGCGCGGACGGTGCTGGCGCTGGCGCGGGGCTCCTGGTCCGGCGTGAGGGAGACGTGGGCGGCCTGCGGCCTGCTGTGGCGCTGGCTGCTGGCCGGCCGTCCGCCGGAAGGACCGGGCGCCGGCGCGCACGGGGCGCACCATGCCTAGTCCCATCCGCATCCTGGCCCTGACGAAATACGGCGGCCTGGGGGCGTCCTCGCGGCTGCGGTTCCTGCAGTACTTGCCGGGGCTCGCGCAGGCCGGCGTCGCCGTCACGGTGCAATCGCTGCTGTCGGACGCGCAGCTGCAGGCCCGGTACCGCGACGGCGGCTATGGGCCGTGGTCTCTGGCGCGCGCGTACGGGGACCGCTGCCGGGCCCTGCTGGCGCGGCGGCGGTTCGACGTGCTGTGGATCGAGAAGGAAGCCCTGCCGTGGTGGCCGCTGTGGCTCGAGTCGGCGCTGCTGCGGGGCGTCCCGTACGTGCTGGACTACGACGATGCCGTGTTCCACGCCTACGACAGGCACCGCAGCGCGGCGGTGCGGCGCCTCTTCGGCCGCCGGCTGGACGGGCTGATGGCCGGGGCCGCGCTCGTCCTGTGCGGCAACGACTACCTGGCGCGGCGCGCGCGCGCCGCCGGCGCCCCGCGGGTGGAGATCCTGCCGACGGTGATCGACCTCGACCGCTATCCCTGCGGGTCGCCGGAGGCGCCGTTGCCGCGCGGCGGCGGCGAGCCGCCGCGCATCGCCTGGATCGGATCGCCGTCGACCGCGCCGTACCTGCAGGTCATCGGCGAGCCGCTGCGCGCGCTGGCCGTGCGCCGGCCGTTCACGCTGCGCGTCATCGGCGGGGGCGTGGTGGACCTGCCCGGCGTGCCCATCGAGATCATGCCGTGGACGGAGGACACCGAAGTCGCGCGGCTGCGCGCGTGCGACGTGGGCGTCATGCCGCTCGTGGACTCCCCCTGGGAGCAGGGCAAGTGCGGCTACAAGCTGATCCAGTACATGGCGTGCGGCCTGCCGGTCGTCGCATCGCGGGTCGGCGTCAATGCGGAGATCGTCGAGCCCGGCGTGAACGGATTCCTGGCCGAGACCCCGGCCGAGTGGGAGGACGCCCTCGGGCGCCTGCTGGCCGACGCGGACCTGCGGTCGGGCCTGGGTCGGGCCGGGCGGCGCCGCGTGGAACAGGCGTATTGCGTGCAGCAGGCGGGGCCGCGACTCGCCGCCTGTTTGCGCAGCGCACCCGGGACGAAGGAGGATGGCGCATGCTGAAGGCCGTGGTGGGATTGCTCAGGTCGGGCGGCCTCGAGGGCGTGGCGGGCGCAGCCTGGCGGCGCCTGCGACCGACCCGGCTGGCCGCGTTCGGGGAACTGCGCGCGTCGTTCCAGGCGCGGGTCGGCCTGGAACTGGGCGGGCCCAGCCCGCTCTTCGGCCCGCGCGGCGCCATCCCGGTCTACCCGCTGGCGGCACGCATCGACAACTGCAACTTCGCGGCGCACACGGTCTGGGAAGGGGCGATCACGGCCGGCGACAGCTTCGTGTTCAACCCGGCGGTCGCGCCCGGCCGCCAGTTCGTCGGCGAGGCGGGCAGCCTTGAGTTCATCTCCGACGCCGCCTACGACTTCGTCCTGTCCTCGCACTGCCTCGAGCACCTGGCGAACCCGCTGCGGGGCCTGGCCGAATGGACGCGCGTGCTGAAGGATGACGGAAACCTGGTGCTCGTCGTGCCGCACAAGGACGGCACCTTCGACCATCGCCGGCCGACGACGACGCTCGCGCACCTGGTCGAGGACCGCGATTGCGGCGTCGACGAGGGCGACCTCACGCACATGGACGAGATCCTCCGCCTGCACGACCTCGCGCGTGATCCCGGCGCCGGCGATGCGCGCGCGTTCGCGGAACGATCGCGGGACAACCTCCGGAACCGCTGCCTGCACCACCATGTGTTCGACACCCGCAGCACCGTCGGCGTGGTCGCGCACCTGGGCCTCCAGGTCCTGGCCGTGCAGGCGTTCCGGCCGTTCCACATCGCGGTCATCGCGCGCAAGCCGGCCGCCGGCGCGCGCGTGGACAACACCCGGTTCACCGACCCCGCGTCGGCGCCCGCGTGGCGCAGCCCGTTCCCTTCGGACCGGGGCGCCCGGTAACGCACCCGGCCGGCGATCGCCCGCTGCCGGCGGACGCGCAGCGGGCGCATTGACGGCGCTCGCGCGACGCACCACCTTGGCCCGGCGGCCGGGGCGGGATTGTCGGGCGGTTGGGGAGCATGGGCGGCTCACTTCACTTTCCCCATCGCGATGGCCTCGCCGGGGTCCGCGGACGCGGTGGCATTCCTGCTGACTGGCATCTCAATTTGCCTTCTTGTTGCCGGCGTGGGCCGCGGCCGGCGGGCATCGCTCTACTCACCGTTGATGCTGAGCGCGGCGGTCTGGCTGTTGGTCTTCGTCAGCGGCCTCCTGTTCGGCAGCCGGTTCTACCCATTGACGGGACGCGCCATCCTGGGCTGGCTGCTCTGGTTCTGGACGTCAAGCCTAGTCTAACTGCTGATCGCCGTGCCTAATGGGCTGCCGCAGCACCGGCGACTTCGGCGGATCCCGCTGCACTACACGCCGCTGCTGTTCTTCCTGCTTGCCTGGTTGGTGAACGACATTCGCTCGGTCGGGTTGACGGGTCCCGCCAACTTCTTCTTCAATTTGCGCCTCGACGCCGCCCAGAACGTCGGGTTCGCGAAGCTCGGCCTGCTTGAAAGGCTCTATCCGTGGGCGTTCGCCTTGTTCGTATTCGAACAGGTCAACGCCGGGCGCGGCAACCGCCTGCGCCGGTATCTCCTGTGGGGAGTGATGGTCCTGTACGCAGTCGCCACCATGGCGAAGTTCGGACTGCTGACACCCATATAGGCATGGGGTATCATCAGGAGCATGGGGGAGGGCTGCCCCGACGCCGCTCGCTGCTGGCCGGGCCGGTCATCCTGGCGTTGATGGTCGCGTTCCAGTTCGCCCGCGACGTGAAGGCGGAACAGTTCTCGCTGGCCAGGATCTTCGGGGGCTACACCTACTCGCCGCTGGTCGCGTTCGGGTACCTGCGCGAGGCGGCGATCGATACGCCCTTCGGAGCCCATGTCTTCCGATTGGCCTATGTCCTGTACGATGCCGTGCTGGGTGGCGCCAAGCCGGTCGGCTCGCTGCAGTCGATGATCGCGGTGCCGGTGTGGACCAATGTGTACACCATCATGCGGCCGTTCTGGCTCGATTTCGGCCTGCCGGGCGTGGTGGCGGGGGCGGCCGTGTTCGGGATCCTCTTCGGAGGCCTTTATCGCCTGGCGCAGGCGGGACGACAATGGGCGCTCATGCTCTACGCGGGGCTGGCCATCGTCATCGTGGGGCAGTTCTTCGAGGATCTCCTGTTCACCACCCTCGCCGGCCAGTTGCAGTTCACGGCTGCCGCCTGTTTCCTGGCTGCGCTTTCCCGGCCCGCGGGCGAAGATCCGTGAACCGGGTGCCGGGGCGATGGAGATGATGGGGTCGGCGCGTCACAGGCTCCCGGTCGCGGCCTGTGGGACGCGGAGGTGCTGCCGTGTGACCGGAAGTGGAACTTCATGGGTTTCGTGGACGCCTGGGCCCTGAGGGCAAGGGCTGCATGCACAGGCCGATCGGCGGCCAGGGGAACGGTGCTCCTGTGGTGCGCCGGCCTCCTGTTCAGCGCCGTCAAGATGCGCGGCTACGGGCTGCACGGGCGCTTCTGGGCCGAGGAGGGCCGCTACTTCTACCCGGCCCTCGTCGGGCAGGACCTGCTGCGCGGCCTGACCTACGCCTACAACCACCACCTGGAGCTCTGGACGAACCTGGTGGTGTGGTGCGGCACGCGCGTCGACCTCGCGGCGGCGCCGCTGGTGACGACCTACCTGTCGTGGCTGCTGCAGCTGCTGCCGCTGGGCCTGGTGATCCACTGCCGCCGGCAGCTCGGGTTGTCGTCCGTTCGCGCCCTGCTCTTCGTGTTTGCGGCGGCGGCCATCCCGCAGAGCGCCGAAGTCTGGGCCAACAGCATCAACCTGCATTTCCACTTCGCGCTCCTGGCCGGCCTCATCGCCGTGATCGCGCCCCCGTCGGGGCGCCAGGCCCGGCTCTTCCGCGGGCTGCTGGCCGCGGCCGGGCTCAGCGGCATCCCGGCCAACAGCCTGCTGCCGGTCTTCGTGGTGCTGGCGGCAAGGGGCCGGTCGCGGGAGCGCGCCGTGCAGGCCGGGATCCTGGCCGCGACCTGCGCCTGCCAGCTGGCCCTGCTGGCCCATTTCAGTTTCGCGGTCGAGGGGCGCAGCGGGAGCACCGACCCGTTGCTGCTGTGGCTGGCCGTCCTTGCGCAGCACCTGGCGTCGCCCCTGCTGGGATCCCGGGCGGGGGGGCTGGCCATCGCGGGGTTCGACCTGCTGAAGTCGCCGGACCCGGGGCGCGGCGCGGTGGCCGTGGCGCTGTCGGCGGCCTACATGGCGCTGTGGGTGCGCGTCATCAGGCGTCGGCAGGCCGCCGTCGCAACCAGCCTGGCCGCCGCGCTGGCGCTGGCGGTCTTCTGCGTCCTGACCTCGCTCGGCAATCGGGTCGTGCTGGTCTCGGTGGATGTCGGCGGGCGCTACTTCTATGCATCCAACCTGCTCCTGGTGCTCGGGCTGCTGCTCCTGGCGCCCCGGACGCCGGCCCGGGCCGGCCGGGTGGCGGCGTCGGTGTGGGTGCTGCTGGTCCTCCACGGGCTGAAGACGTATCTGCCCGGGCCCGACTGGGCGGAGGCCTGCCGTCAGGCCCGGCGGGCGCCGGCGGCCGAAATCCCGATCTGGCCGCGGGGCTGGACGATGCCCGGCCCCGGTGCGAATCCGGAGGCCCAACATCGCTCAAGTCCTGATTCCACATGACGATACCCTTTCCGGTACGGTCCGCGGACCGAGAGGGGAGCACCTGGCCCCGGCATCCGGCAGAGGCGCCTGAAAGCCGGCTTTCGCCTTGCCACCGGTCGGAACGCCCTCTATCTTGAACCGCGCGACGCCGGACCGGGGGAGACGGGACTTGTCCCGCCGTTCACCTGCCCGGCAGTTTTCGCGCAATCCCGTACAGCGGGTCGGCGCCTTCATCCGGAGCGGAATCACCCGGCCGGATGAGACGGTCCCGTCCTGTTCCCGTTGACGACTTCGGCAGACGGGCAGGGCGGCCGGCCTGCGGCCATCGTGACGCCGCGGCGTGACGTAGTTTCTGGAGGTTCTGGACGATGGCACTGACCAAGGATCAGAAGGACGCGGTGATCGGCAAGTACCGCAAGCACGAGCACGACTCGGGCTCGCCGCAGGTGCAGATCGCGCTGCTGACCGAACGGATCAACACCCTCGGCGACCACTTCAAGATGCACAAGGCGGATCACCACTCCCGCCGCGGGCTGCTGAAGATGGTCGGCCAGCGCAAGCGGCTGCTGTCCTACCTGAAGAAGACGGACCTTGAGGGCTATCGCAGCCTCATCAAGGACCTGGGCATCCGGGGCTGATGACTGGACCCGGAATGTGAGCCCGCCTGGCTGTCGGTCGCGCCGGAAACGTCGCGACCGATTGCCGTCTTAAGCGGTGCCCACGAGTTGAGGAGCCGCCTGTCCCGGATGTCGGGGCGGGGGCGCAGCGGAACGGGCGTGAAGCGTCCGGACGGCACAAGCGCGGCAATAGGGCCGCGTGTCAGGCCGACAAAGCGGATGGAAGGAAAGAAAGCGTGATGATGAACAAGCAGACTGTCAGCCTCGAGATGAACGGCACGACCTTCAGCCTCGAGACCGGCCGCATGGCCAAGCAGGCCAACGGCTCGGTGGTCGTCCGGATGGGCGACACCATGAGCCTTCTCGCGGTGACCGCCGACCCCAAGCCGACCGACAAGGACTTCCTGCCCCTGATGGTCGAGTACCGCGACAAGACGTATGCCGCGGGCAAGATCCCCGGCGGCTTCTTCAAGCGTGAAGGCAAGCCGACCGAGCGCGAGACGCTCACCTGCCGCCTGATCGACCGCCCGCTGCGCCCGATGTTCCCGAAGGGCTACAAGCACGAGACGCAGATCGTGGCCTTCATCATCAGCGCCGACACCGAGTTCCATGCCGACACGCTGAGCATCACCGCCGCCTCGGCCGCGCTGGCGCTGTCGGACATCCCGTTCCACGAGGTCGTCTCGGGCATCCGCATCGCGGACATCGACGGCGAGTTCGTGCCGAACCCGAGCTTCGAGCAGCTCGAGGCCTCGTGCATGGACCTGGTCGTGGCCGGCACCGACGACATCGTCTGCATGATCGAGGGCGAGTGCCTCGAGGTCAGCGAGGATCGCCTGCTGGACGCGATCGAGTTCGCGCACACGTGGATCCGCAAGCTGAACGCGCTGCAGCGCGAGCTGGTGCAGAAGGCCGGCGCCAAGACCAAGTGGGCCGACCCGGTGGTCAAGGACACCTCCGCGGCCCTGGCCAAGGTCATCGACTTCGTCGGCGCCGAACTCAAGACCGCCATCTCGGTCAAGGGCAAGTTCGAGCGCTACGCCGCCATCGACGTCGCCAAGGCGAAGGTCGCCGCGCAGTTCACGACCGAGGACGGCAAGGCCGACCCCGAGATGCTCGAGGCCTTCGGCAAGGCCGAGAAGAAGCTCATGCGCGAGATGATCCTCACCGAGGGCGTGCGCGCCGACGGCCGCAACCTGACCACGGTGCGGCCCATCACCATCGAGTGCGGCGTGCTGCCGCGCGCGCACGGCAGCTGCCTGTTCACCCGCGGCGAGACGCAGGCCCTGGGCACCGTCACGCTGGGCAGCAAGCAGGCCGAGCAGCGCATCGAGCCGCTGGGCGGCGAGCAGTACTGGAGCAAGTACTATCTGCACTACAACTTCCCGCCGTTCTCGGTGGGCGAGTGCGGGCGCTACGGCGGCACGGGCCGTCGCGAGATCGGCCACGGCAAGCTGGCCGAGCGGGCCATCCGCCCGATCCTGCCCGAGCTGGAGGACTTCCCGTACACCATCCGCCTGGTGTCGGACATCCTCGAGAGCAACGGCTCCTCGTCGATGGCCACCGTCTGCGCCTGCTGCATGGCGCTGATGGACGCCGGCGCGCCGATCAAGAAGACCGTGGCCGGCGTGGCCATGGGCCTGGTGAAGGAGGATGACCGCATCGCGGTGCTGACCGACATCCTGGGCGTCGAGGACCACTTGGGCGACATGGACTTCAAGGTCACCGGCACGCGCGACGGCATCACCGCCTTCCAGCTGGACACCAAGATCGCCGGCATCAGCCGCGCGGTCATGAACAAGGCGCTCGGCGATGCGCAGGCCGCCCGCCTGCACATCCTCGGCGTGATGGAAGAGGCCCTGGCCGGCCCGCGCGCCACGATGAGCCCGTACGCCCCGAAGATCGACACGGTGCAGATCCCGGTCTCCAAGATCGGCACGCTCATCGGCCCGGGCGGCAAGGTCATCAAGCGCATCCAGGAGGAGACCGGCGCGACCATCGAGGTGGACGACGAGGGAATGGTCTTCATCTCGAGCGTCGACCAGGCCGGCGGCGCCGCCGCCATGGCCTACGTGACCGGCCTGATGGCCGAGCCCGAGGTCGGCAAGGTCTACAAGGGCGTCGTCAAGACGATCGTCGACTTCGGCGCCTTCGTCGAGTTCCTGCCCGGCAAGGACGGCCTGCTGCACATCAGCGAGCTGGAGTACCGCCGCGTGGCGAACGTCGAGGACGTGCTGCAGGTGGGCGACACCATCGAGGTCAAGCTGGTCGAGATCGACAGCCGCACGGGCAAGGTGCGCTTGAGCCGCAAGGCCCTGCTGCCGGCCCCCGAGGGCTGGGTCGAGCCCGAGCGTCGCGAGCGCAGCGACAGCTACGGCGACCGTGACCGCGGTGGCCGGGGCGGCGGTCGCGACCGTGGCGGCCGCGGCGGCCCGCGCCGGTAGCGGACATCGTCGATGAACCTCGATCCTTACAGGAACGAGACGCCGCCCCGCCGGGAGGAACTCCCCGGCGGGGCGGTGCTGCTGACGGCTCCGCTGCCGTCGGCCACCGCCGTGACGCTGGGCGTCTGGCTGCGACGCGGCAGCCAGGAGGAGGCGCCCGCCCTCGGCGGCATCTCGCACTTCCTCGAGCACATGGTCTTCAAGGGCACGCTGCGCCGCAGTGCGTACGATCTGGCCGCCGGCTTCGACGCCATCGGCGCCGCGGTCGACGCCTTCACGACGAAGGACCTCGTGGCCTTCACCGTGAAGGTGCTGCCCGAGTACTTCAACACCGCGTCGGACCTGCTGGCCGAGATGCTGCTCGAGCCGGCGTTCGCGCCCGACCTGACCGCGCTCGAGCAGGAGGTCGTCTGCGAGGAGATCCAGGAGGCCCTGGACACCCCCGAGGACCGGCTGCACGACGCGTTCGCGGCGCGCATCTACGGCGCGCACCCGCGCGGGCGTCCCATCCTGGGCACGCCGGCGCTGGTGCGCTCGTTCGGCCCCGACGTGCTGCGCGCGCAGCACGCGCGGCTGTTCGCGGCGCCGAACCTGGTCGTTTCGCTGGCGGGCAACATCGGCCCGGCCGACCGCGACCGCGTGGCCGCGCTGTTCGGCGGCGCGGGCGTGGGCGGCGGCGCGCCGCTGGTGGCCCCGGCGGCGGCGGGCAACGGCACGTCGCGGGCGGCCGCGTACGTCGACCCGGCGCTCGACCTCGACGGCGAGGACGACCCGCTGCGGCTCGACCTGCACAGCCCCATCCTGCAGACCTACTTCGAGGCCGGCAACCTGGGCGTCTCGTTCGGGCATGCCGACCGGCTGGCCATCTACCTGCTGGTGAACGTGCTGGGCGGCGGCATGAGCAGCCGCATCTTCCAGTCGGTGCGCGAGCGCGAGGGCCTGGCCTACACCATCTACAACTACCACGACATGGGGCGCGACACCGGGCTGGTCAGCTGCTCCGGCTCGTGCTCGCCCGAGAAGCTGCCGCGGCTGGAGGAGGTGCTCCGCCTGGAGTACCGCCGCCTGCTGAAGGACGGCATTCCCGCCGCCGAGCTCGAGAGCAACAAGGCGCAGCTGAAGTCGCAGTTGATCTTCTCGCTGGACGGCGTCAGCAACCAGATGTACCGGGCGGCCCGCAACGAGATCTACTACGGGCGCTTCGTGCCCGTGGCCGAGCTCGTCGACGGCATCGACAAGGTCGACAACGAGCAGCTGATGCGCTGCGCGAACGCCTGGTTCGATCCCGACCGCCTGCTCTTCGCCGTGCACGGCCCGGCCGAGGGCGACGATGTCGACGAGGATGACGACGACGGATACGACGACGGCGACGACTGATCAGGTCGCCGCCGTCCCTCGCTGATTCGTGCTGCGGCGCCGGTCACCCCGGCGCCGCCTGCCTTACCGGCTCCAGTCGAAGCCGGCGCCCTCCAGCAGTTCCATCACCCTGGCCACCTGCGGTTCGGGCGCCACCAGCGACGTGCGGCAGTAGCCGGCGCCGTGCACGCCGAAGCCGCTGCCCGGCGACAGCAGCACGCCCGTCTTCGCGAACACGTCGCGCACGAAGGTGAAGTCGTCGTCGCCCCAGGCCTTCGGGATGCGCGCCCAGATGTACATCGTGGCGGTCGGCGTCGGCACCTGCCAGCCCAGCTTGCGGTAGCCGGCCACCATCAGGTTGCGCCGGTGCAGGTACATCGCGCGGTTGTCGCGCACCGTCTGCCCGCCGTGCCGTAGCGCCGCCACGGCCGCCATCTGGATGCCGCCGAACAGCGAGAAGTCGACGTGGCTCTTCAGCTTCGCCAGCACGCCGATCGGCTCGGCGCCGCCCACCGCGAAACCCACGCGCCAGCCGGCCAGGTTGTGGCTCTTGCTCAGGCTCTGGAACTCGACGGCCACGTCCAGCGCGCCGGGCACCTGCAGCACGCTGGGCGGCTGGTTGTCCGGGTCGAAGCCCAGCTCGGTGTAGGCGGCGTCGCTGACCAGCAGCACGCGGTTCTTCCGGCACCAGTCGACGGCCTTCGCGAAGAACGCCAGGTCGACAACGCCGCCGGTCGGGTTGCTGGGGTAGTTCAGGATCAGCATCTTCGCGCGCGCGGCGACGTCGTCCGGGATGTCCTCCAGGCGCGGCACGAAGCCGTCCTCCTCGCGCAGCTTCAGCTCGAAGATCTCCGCCTCGCACAGGTGCGCAGCGCCGAAGTAGGCGGGGTAGCAGGGCGTGGGCAGGATGATGACGTCGCCCGGGTCCAGGTAGGCGCGCATCAGGTTGGCCAGGCCCTCCTTGGAGCCGATCAGCGGCAGCGACTGCGTGTGCGGCTCGAGCCGCACGCCGAAGCGCTCGAAGTACCAGTCGGCGATGGCCTCGCGGAAGCGCGGCAGGCCGTTGAAGGTGCCGTAGCGGTGGACGTTCCAGCTGTCGTCCTCGAGCGCGCCCGTCAACGCGGACAGCACCGCCGGGGCCGGCCTCACGTCGGGATTGCCGACGCTCAGGTCGATGACGTCGCGGCCGGCGGCGACAGCGTCGTCGCGCATCTTGAACAGCGTGGCGAAGACGTAGGGCGGCAGGTTCGAGACGCGCTTGCTGCAGGGCACGACGAACGGGTTCTGGGCGTTCATGGCGGCCTTCCGGGGCGGGGTGAACCGGGACGGTCGAGGGGACCGTCACCCGACGCCATTCCAGTTAATTCGTTTCGGGCGCGGAAGCAAGAAACAAGCGCGGGCGGCAACCCGTTCCCGGGCGCCGCCCGCGTGGGCGAAAAACGGGGCTACGAGCCCAGGCTGAACGCGTCGCGGTCGGCCTGCAGCGTGTACCGCCAGCCCAGGTCCTCCACCGTGCGCAGCACCTTGTCGTCCAGCTGGCCGGCCCGCACCATCGCCTGCAGGTCCGCCGGCCACTGGTTCTGCGCGTGGCGATACAGCTGGGCCGCGGTCACGACCTCCTGGCGCACCTGCGCCTCGCGCAGCGCGCGGCCCGGGTCGCCGTGGTCCAGGGGGAACGCCACCCAGCGGGCGATGACCAGCGTGCCGGTCAGCAGCACCAGGGCCGCGGCCGCCTTGGCCGAGCGCAGCGCCGGCCCGCGGGCCAGCGACAGGCCGCGGCCGCTTTCGGCGCCGACCTCGGCCTCGTCCTGGGGCAGGTGGCGGACCAGCACGTCCTCCTGGCACCAGTTCTTCAGCAGGTCGCGCACCACGAAGCTCTCGGCGCGCCCCTGGCGGATGATGCGGCCCAGGGGCAGGCCCGACAGGGCCAGCTCCATCACGCGCTGCGCGGTCGGCGACAGCGCCTCGGGCGGCATCACCTTGCGGCCGGCGGTGAAGGTGATCGACTGCGACGGCAGCACGTCCTTCAGCAGCGGCTCCTCGTCCATGCGGCGCGCGGCCTCCATCAGCAGGCCCTGCACGTCGATCGCCAGGCGGTGCTTGATCCCCGGGGGAGCATCCTTGCACGGCGTGAACTGGTAGGTGCCCCGGTTCAGCTTCATGCCGGCATGGGTCATCTCCTGGGCCAGGCCGCGCAGGGCGCGCTCCAGCTCGGGCACGTCGACCAGCCCCTCGGAGACGAGGATCTCCGTCAGGTCCAGCGAGCTGTTCTGGCCCACGTACTCGACGTGCTTCCACTGCGCCTCGGTGAACCAGCCGTATGCGCGCAGGTAGCTCTCGAACGGGTCGCGCTCCTGGTTGCGCCGGTCGCGCGTCGAGATGAGCACGCCCTTGTCGAACACGAACACGAGGTTGCGGCCGGCCTCGATGTTCAGGAACCCGGTCTTCTGCTGGCTGGCCAGCAGCTGGAGGATCTCCGCCAGGTTGAAATCGCTCAGTTGGCCTTCGAGGGCCATGGTCGACCTCCGTTAGCGGGCGCCGGCGCCAGCGCGCCGGGCCGTCTGCTTCTTCGGGTTGCCCGTGATCGTCGTGAACCGCTCGTGCAGGCGCCGCCGCAGCGTGGGGGCGTCCAGCAGCGCCGTCGCCCACACCAGCGCCAGCAGCGTTGCGCCCAGCATCACCGGCAGGCTGCGCAGGCCGGGCCACATGGCCGCCGGCAGCGGGAACCAGGCCGGGTTGATCGTCTCGGACGGCAGCAGCACGCCCGGGGTGTTCCACTCGGCGCCCGGGTCGAAGGCCCAGGCCACCGTGACCAGGAACAGCCCAAGCGCGACCATGCTCAGGCGCATCCAGCCGCCCCAGAAGCAGCCGGTGGCCAGGTGGCCGCTGCCCGGGATGATGCGGCCCATGCGCACGATGCGCGCCGAGTGCGCCAGGCCCTCGGTGCGGCCGCGGTTCTTCAGGAGCGTTCCCAGCACCAGGTCGCTGCGCGAGCGGATGGCCGTCTCGTTGCAGCCGGCGCACAGGCAGGCGCCGTCGTGCACGCCGCTGCAGGCGCGGCACAGGGGCGCGCCGCAGTTGTCGCACTCGTGCGCATAGCGGGGCCGGCGACCGGCCCAGGCGGCGGCCAGCAGGCCCAGCAGCAGCGGGCCGCCCACCAGCACGTACAGCGGCACCGGCGGCGCCCCCAGCAGGTTGCGCCACGCCGACACCGTCACGAGCGGCGCGTAGGCGCCGCCCTCCCAGCGGCACGCGGCCTCCATCTGCTCGTCGGTCAGCGCCGGGTAGGCGACGGCCGAGAACCCGTCGCGCGGGTTGGGCTCGCGGTTGGCGTGGGGCGGGTCGAATCCCAGCAGCCGCGCCTTCTCCAGCGACGCGGTGGCCTCGGGCACGAACAGCTTCTTGAACTGCACCTGCGCCAGGTTGTACATGACCTCGCCGCGACGGGGCCAGCGGCCCGCGATCTCGCGGTAGGCCGCGGCCGAGGCGTCGAGGTCGCCCAGGAAGTACAGGTTGTTGGCCAGGCCCACCGAGGCGGCGAACGCGTGCGGCTCGTTCGCCAGGGCGGCGCGGAAGCGCTCGTTGCTGGCGGCGAAGGCGCCGCGGCGCGCTTCCTGGATGCCCAGCGCGGTCAGCAGGCGCGCCTTGCGCGCCGGCTCGTCGGCCTTCGCGAGGTTGCCCTCGAGCTCCGCGATCAGCGACGTCGTCGCAGGCAGCGTGCAGCCCTGCTGCAGCAGCGTCACCTCGCTGTCGGGGTCGATCACCGGCACGGCCTCGCGCAGCAGCGGCCAGCTCGGGAACACCAGGCACAGCGCGCACAGCCAGGTCAGGATCAGCAGGTTGTGCCGTCGGCCGCGCGTGCGCACCAGGATGGGCACCGACAACAGCGCCAGCAGGCCCAACCATCCCGGGCGCAGCACCAGCGCGACCAGGATGACGAGCGCCGGCAGCACCAGCCGCGGGCGGTGGCGGCGGTCCTTGAGCAGCGCCGCCGACATGTCGTGGGCCAGCAGCCGCCAGCGGCCCAGCCACAGCGCGGCCACCAGCAGCGTCCAGAAGATGGTCGTGGCCAGAAGCAGCGCCTGGTGCGTGGCGACGACCAGCGGGCCGCGCGCCAGCGGAGAGTCGACCAGGCTGCGCGCCGAGGCGGGCAGCACCCTGGCCAGCGTCGCGGTATCCATCGCGCGCACGGCGCGGGTCACCGACCACATCTGGTAGCGCGGCTGGCCGGGCGCGCCGTCGAGGGCGGCGGCCATGCTCGTCATCGCCCCGCCGGGGTCGTTCGCCAGCGCGGCCTGCCGCGCCTGGCGGTAGGCGGCGGCCGCCGCGATCGGGTCGTCCAGGCGCGGCGGCTGCTTCATCAGGCGACCGGTCTGCGCCGCGCTGCCGCTCACCGCCGGCAGCACGCGGCGGCTGATCTCCACGTGCGGTTGCGCGTAGCGCGGATCGGGCACGTTGACGTGGGGCTCGGTGATGAGCGTGTCGAGCGGCGCGGCGGCCGACGTCGCGGCGACGGCGGTGCCGGCCGGACGCCAGGGCGCCAGCGTCGCCAGGCCCATCGCCAGCACGACGATCACTTTGCGGGAATTCATCTGCGTGCCACCTGCCTTCGAGGATGCCGTCGCCGGCCGGGCCCGACGGGTCCCGGCGCGGGAGCCCGCGGGCCAATGTCCGACACCCGTGCCACGGGGCGCCGGGCCCGGGGGTTCGCTGCCGTTATCGGACGGAACGCTGCCTGATTTAACGCAATTGCACCCGCCGCCCGGGGGGCCCGGCGGGGGGGAGCGGCGCGGCCTTCCGGGGCATCCGGGGGCACGACGCGGCCGGCCGGGGCGGGGGCCGCCGGGTGGCCCCGGGCCGTCCCCGCCCTCCGGGAGCGGGCCGGCCCCCGCAGGCTGGCCGTTGCCCGCGGCAGGGGTTATCATCCGGGGTCGGCCCGGGCAGGCGCCCTGGTCCCGAATTCCCACGGGCGGCCGCCATGCCGCCCGCCAGCCCCGGAGGCGTCATGCGTCGCGTCACACGTGTCATCGGCACCATCCTGGTCCTGGCCGCGGCCCTCGGCCCGGTCGCCGTCGCCCAGGCCCAGCCCGCCGCGGAGAAGGCCGCCCCGGCCGCGGCCGGCGCCCCGCTGTTCGTGCGCTTCCAGACCGAGAAGGGCGACATCCTGCTGGTGATGTACCCGGGCCTGGCGCCGCACCACGTGGCGAACTTCACGCACCTGGCCCGCACCGGCTTCTTCGACGGCACGCGGTTCCACCGCATCGTGCCCGGGTTCGTCATCCAGGGCGGCGACCCGTACACCAAGGATGCGGATCCGGAGAACGACGGCACGGGCGGCCCCGCGCTGAAGGACGTGCTGACCGAGCCCGAGTGGCAGGCCTACGCCCAGGCCGACCCGGCGCAGCAGGCGGCGATGCTGGCGGCGAAGGGCTACGTGGCCGCTCCCGAGGGCAAGGCGCTGCTGAAGGCCGAGTTCTCGCCGGCCCGGCACGTGCGCGGCACGCTCAGCATGGCGCGCGCGCAACCGCTCGACTCGGCGGGCAGCCAGTTCTTCGTCTGTGTCAGCGACGTGCCCTTCCTGGACCGCGCCTACACGGTGTTCGGCCATGTCGTCCTGGGCCTGGACGTGGCGGACAGGATCGTGAACGCCGAGCGCACCACGCCCGAGAGCGAGACGCCGGCCGTGCCCGTGCAGGTGGTCGCCGCGAAGGTGATCGAGGGCACCGAAGGCCTGAGCAAGGCCGAACGGGCCGCCTGGGAGGCCCTCCCGGCGAACCTGAAGGACATCCGCTGATCCCGGCGGCACACATGACGGCAGGCAACGCAGTGGCGGTGCGCGCGTGAAGAGGAACCCGAGCGGTCCGCCCAGCGGGCCGCGCCCGGACGCCCCGTGGGGCGTGATTTCCGTGCGGGGCGTGCGCGTGCACAACCTGCGCAACCTCGACCTCGAGATCCCGCGCCGGCGGCTCGTCGTCGTGACGGGGCCCAGCGGCTCGGGCAAGTCGTCGCTGGCCTTCGACACGCTCTATGCCGAGGGGCAGCGCCGCTACATCGAGAGCCTGTCGTCGTACGCGCACCAGTTCCTCGACCAGTTGGCCAAGCCCGACGTTGATCGCATCGACGGGCTGTCGCCGGCGCTGGCCATCGACCAGAAGGGCCTCGGGCGCAGCCCGCGCTCGACGGTCGGCACCGTCACCGAGATCTACAATTTCCTGCGGCTGCTCTATGCGCGCTGCGGCGTCGTGCACTGTCCCGACTGCGACGTGCCGGCCAGCGGACGTCCGCTGTCGGACATCAACGACGAGATCGCCGCGCTGCCCGAGGGCACGCGCCTGTACCTGCTGGCGCCGGTCGTGCGCGGCCGCAAGGGCGAGCACAAGCAGCTGCTGGCCGACCTGTCGCGGCAGGGCTTCGTGCGGGCGCTGGTGGACGGCGAGCTGCGCGAGCTGGACGACGACCTCGACCTGGCCAAGGGCAAGGCCCACGACATCGCCGTCGTCGTCGACGGCCTGGTCTGGCGGCCGGGCGCGGCCGACCGGCTGCGCGCCGCGCTGGACCGCGCCGCCGAGCTGGGCGAGGGCACGGTCATCGTGCGCGCCGGCGAGCGCGAGACCTGGTTCAGCAAGCAGTCGTCGTGCCCCGGTTGCGGGCGCGGCTTCCCGTCGCCCGAGCCGCGGCTGTTCTCGTTCAACTCGCCGGCCGGCTCGTGCCCCGAGTGCAACGGCCTGGGCACGCTGCGCACCATCCGGCCCGAGGCCGTCGTGCCGGACGAGTCCGTCTCGGTGCGCGACGGCGCCATCGCCTTCCTGAAGGGCAAGCCCTCCAACTGGCTGTACGTGCAGTGCGAGGCGCTGGTCGGCGCGATGGAGGCCGACCTGGACGCGCCGTGGTCGAAGCTGCCGGCGCGCGTGAAGCAGGGCCTGCTGCACGGGCTGACGCCGGCGATGACCCGCGAGCTGAAGGACCACAAGCTCTACAACGCGTTCCTGCGCGACTGGGCGGGCCTGGTGCCCGAGCTGGTGCGCCGCCACCGCGAGACGAAGTCCGAGAAGATCCGGCAGTCGCTCGAGAAGATGATGACCGAGATGCCGTGCGCCGCCTGCGAGGGCTACCGCCTGCGCGACGAGGCCCTGAACGTGCGGGTGGGCGGGCTGCACATCGGCGAGGCCGCGGCGCTGACGCTGGACACCTTCGCGGAGTGGGTGGCCTCGCTGGAGTTCACGGGCGAGCGCGACCGGCTGGTCGCCGGCCCGGTGCTCGAGCAGATCCGCCATCGCCTGCGCTTCCTGCTGCAGGTGGGGGTCAGCTACCTGTCGCTGGCGCGCGGCACGTCGTCGCTGTCGGGCGGCGAGGGTCAGCGCGTGCGCCTGGCCACGCAGGTCGGCTCGCAGCTGCGCGGGGTGCTCTACATCCTGGACGAGCCGAGCGTGGGCCTGCACCACCGCGACGTGGGTCGGCTCATCGACACGCTGCGTGCGCTGCGCGACCGGGGCAACTCCGTGGTCGTCGTCGAGCACGACCGCGACGTGATGCTGGCGGCCGACCACCTGCTGGACCTGGGCCCCGGCGCCGGCGAGCACGGCGGGCAGCTCATGGCCCAGGGCACGGTGGCCGAGGTGTGCGCCACCCCGGGCTCGCCGACCGGCGACTACCTGGCCGGGCGCGTCGGAAAGGGCCCGGCCGAGCCGCTGACCGGCCGCTCGCCCCAGGACCGCTGGCTGCGGCTGCGCAACCTGCGCGGGCGCAACCTGCAGGGCATCGACCTCGAGCTGCCGCTCGGCCGGCTGACCGTCGTGACCGGCGTGTCGGGCTCGGGCAAGAGCACGGCCGTGCACGAGACGTTGTACCGCGCGCTGGCCGCGGCCAAGCACGGCGCCCGGCGCGACCCCGCCCCGTTCGACGGCATGGAGGGCGACGACGGGATCCACGGCGTGGTGCTGGTCGACCAGTCGCCCATCGGGCGCTCGCCGCGCTCGACCCCGGCCACCTACACGGGCCTCTACAACCACCTGCGCACGGTGTTCGCGCAGACGACGCTGGCGCGCATGCGCGGCTACGGCGCCGGGCGCTTCAGCTTCAACACCGACGGCGGCCGCTGCCGCGTGTGCGAGGGCGCCGGCGTGCGGCGCCTGACCATGGACTTCCTGCCCGACGTCGAGATCCCCTGCGAGGAGTGCGGCGGCAAGCGCTTCGACCGCGAGACGCTCGAGGTGCACTTCAAGGGGCACTCCATCGCCGACTTCCTGGACATGCCCGTCTCGCGCGCGCACGAGGAACTGGCCAACATCCCGACCTGCCGGCGGGTGCTGGAAGTGATGCAGGGCGTGGGATTGGACTACCTGCGGCTGGGGCAGTCGGGCGGCACGCTCTCGGGCGGCGAGGCGCAGCGCCTGAAGCTGGTGCGCGAGCTGGCCCGCGGCGGCCAGCGCCACACGGTCTACATCCTGGACGAGCCGACCACCGGGCTCCACTTCTGCGACGTCGACCGGCTGCTGGCCGTGCTGGGGCGGCTGCTGGCGCACGGCCACACGGTGGTCGTCATCGAGCACAACGGCGAGGTCATCCGCCGCGCCGACCACGTCATCGACCTGGGCCCCGAGGGCGGGGTGGGAGGCGGCCGGCTGGTCGCCGCCGGCTCGGTCGCCGACGTCGCGGCCTGCCCGGGCTCGCACACCGGGAAGATGCTGAAGGCCCTGATCGGCTGATTTCCCGCCACCCCGGGGGCCTTCCCGCGCCCCCGGGACCCCGCCTGCGGAATCGCTTGTTCGCGCTCCGGTCGCAGCTTAGATTGGACCCCTCGGCCGCGCCCGGGTTGGGCCGGTCCCGATCCTGCAGCTCCAGCCCTGGAGATGTTCCCGTGGACGATCTGGCGGGTCTCAAGACCACACCGCTGACCGGCTGGCACCGCGCGCACGGCGCGAAGATGGTGCCGTACGCCGGCTTCGAGATGCCGGTGCAGTACGAGGGCGTGCTGGCCGAGCATGCGGCCGTGCGCGAGCGCGTCGGCCTCTTCGACATCACCCACATGGGCGAGATCTTCGTCGACGGCCCCGGCACCGAGGCGTGGCTCGACTCGCTGGTCACCAACCGCATCAGCGGCGGCGCCGTCGGCAAGGTCGTCTACACGGCCATGTGCAAGGACGACGGCGGCGTGCTGGACGACATGCTCATCTACCGGCTGGGCGCCGAGCGCTGGCTGGTCGTGTGCAACGCGGCCAACCACGACAAGATCGCCGCCTGGCTGAAGAAGCACCTGCCCGCGAGCGGCGTCGCCATGGACGACCGCAGCGACGCCACCGCCATGATTGCGGTGCAGGGCCCGTTCAGCCGCGAGCTGGTCGGCCGCGTGGCGCGCCTGGCCGGCCTGCGCGACGACATCGCCGCCCTGGACTTCTACACCGCCTTCACCTGCCCCGGCGCGTCCGGCGAGTGGATCGTCTCGCGCACGGGCTACACGGGCGAGCACGGCTACGAGCTGTACCTGCCCAACGCCGACGCGCTGGCCGTCTGGGAAGAGCTGCTGTCGCGCGGCGCCGACCTGGGCGTGGCGCCCATTGGTCTCGCGGCGCGCGACTCGCTGCGCTTCGAGGTCTGCTACTGCCTGTACGGCCACGAGCTGGGCGAGGACATCACGCCGCTCGAGGCCGGCATCGGCTGGGCCGTGAAGCTGAAGAAGGAAGCCTTCACGGGCCTGGCTGCGCTGCGGGCCCAGCAGGCGGCCGGCGTGCCGCGCAAGGTCATGGCGCTCGAGGTGACCGGTCGCGGCATCGCGCGGCAGGATGCGCGCGTGCTGTGGCAGGGCCGCGACGTGGGCTACGTCACCAGCGGCACGTTCAGCCCGACGCTCAAGAAGCCGCTGGCCCTGGCGCTGGTCGAGGCCGGCGTGCCGGACGGCGACCTTGTCATCGATATCCGCGGCAAGGGCGTCGAGGCGCGCACCACCGCGTTCCCGTTCCTTTCGGCGCGCACGAAGGGCGATCCGCTGGCCCGGCGGACGCCGGCCTGATACAACCACCCGGC
>CAINDZ010000233.1 GCA_903847545.1 uncultured bacterium
ATCCGCTTCGACGCGCCGCTGCTGCAGGGCGAATTGCGCCGCGCCGGCAGCGAGCTGGACCTGCGCGGCGCGCGCCACCTGGATGCGCTGGTGATCTTCCGGATGATGGAGCCGCGCAACCTGACCGCCGCCTACAGGAAGTACTGCGGCAAGGACCTGGTCGACGCGCACAGCGCGCTGGCCGACACCGAAGCCACGCTGGAGGTGCTCGACGCGCAGGTGGCGTTCTACGACGCGGTGCCCAGCGACGTCGACGCGCTGCACGTGCTGTGCAATCCCGACGAGGGCCGCTTCGTCGACCGCGGTCGCAAGTTCGTGTGGAACGAGGAAGGTTTGGCCGTCTTCACCTTCGGCAAGCACCAGGGCGAGGTGCTGAACGACGTGGTGGCCGACGCGCGCAAGCGCGGCTACCTGGAGTGGATGCTGAACAAGGACTTCAGCGAAGAGGTGAAGGGCATCTTGCGGGAGGCGCTGGGGGGCGTGTTTCCGCGGAAGGACGGATGATGCCGTACGTGAACGTGCAAATCACCGAAGGCGCCACGCGTGAGCAGAAGGCGCAGCTGGTGCGCGAGATCACCGACTCGCTGGTGCGGGTGCTGGGCAAGAAGCCGGAGCACACGCACGTGGTGATCCAGGAGATCGCGCTGGAGAACTGGGGCTTCGCGGGGGTGCTGACGGACGAGTGGCGGCGGTCGACGGAGGGCTGACCGTCACGATTTCGCGAGCACCGATGATTCCGCTCCCCAATCAATCCTTATTCCGCCCGCATTTTCCTCCCTGCCGCGACTGACCGGGGATTATCATCCTGCGGGGGGTCGATCACCGGGTCGAGGGGGGAGGGGATCGTGCATCACGTCGCAAGAATCCTCATGGTCATGCTTCTGTTCTTCATCGCCGTCGGGACTGCCGTTGCGCAGGAATTCACGCCCGATGCGGACACGCTGCTTCTCCTGCACGGCAACGGCAACGCGCTCGGCGCGCAGGGCGAAAGCCCGCTGGCGGCGACGGGCGTCGGCGCGACTGCCGGAGTGTTCGGGCAGGCGCTCGACCTGCCGGCCGGCGCGCAGTTGAGCTATGCGGCGGCGGGCAACATCAACGCGGCGGCGGGGACGATCGAGTTCTGGCTGCAGCCGCACTGGAACGGGAACGATGCGCAGGCCTACGTCGTGCTGGCGTGGGGCACGTGGAACGGGTTGCTGGTGGCGAAGGACGGCGCCGACAACCTGCGCATCATCCTGAACCGGTGGGTCGACGAGCGCGGCGCGGCCTTCAACGTCGGCGCCTGGGCGGCGGGCCAGTGGCACCACTGCGCGTTCACGTGGGACAGCACCAGCGTGCGCCTGTACACCGACGGCGTGCTGCGCGCGCAGGAGGCCGTAGGCCTCGAGTTGCCGGAGGTGGCCGGCACACAGTTCCAGGTGAGCGGCGAGGGCGGGGGCGAGACGCTGAACGGCGCGCTCGACGAGGTGCGGATCAGCGGCAGGGTGCGCAGCGCGGCGGAGATCGAGGCCGCGTACCTGGCCGGCCTGACGTCCACGCACCTGTCCGTGGCGCCGCGCGTGACGAAGCCGTGGGTGACGTGGCCGGTGTACGCGACGGTGACGGCGACGACGCAGTTCGGCGACGTGACGATTCCGCAGGCGGCGGCCGCGTGGACGACGTCGGATGCGAACGTGGTGAGCGTCGAGCCGGGCGGCGTCCTGCGCGCGGTGGGCGCCGGAGCCGTCACGCTGACGGCGACCTACCAGGGGCTGGCGGCGACCTGCGACCTGCAGGTGCG
>CAINDZ010000234.1 GCA_903847545.1 uncultured bacterium
AGCGTGGTCACCGGCATCGGCCAGCTCGAACTCGGCGCCGTGGGGCCGGTCGGCCTGCCCGGCCTCGGGACCTGCCAGGGCGTGGTGGCCTGCGGGCTGCCCCTGGGCCACGGCCGGTTCTATCCGTTCTCGACCGCCGGGCTGCCCATGCGACTTGGCCTGACGCGCTGGCTGCCGTTGGCCGGCGGCTGGTGGCTGGGTGCGGGCGCCGTGCTGGTCGCGCACGGCGGACAGGGCGACGACATGTTCGATCCCTCGGCCTTCCCCGACGGGCGGCACCTTGCCGTCAGCATCGCCGGTCCCGTGCTGCGCGCCGGCTACGAGTCGCGCCTGCGCGCGGGCCGCGGCGAGCAGGTCGTCTCGCTCGAGGCCACGACGCGCTGGGGAGACACCGGGCGCGTCGGCGTGCGCGGCGAGTGCGAGGTCACCGGGGCGCAGGACCGCGCCGCCGGCTGGAGCGCCGGCGTGTTCTGGCGCGTGGGTCCGCGCCCGGCCGGCAAGGCGGCGGCGGGCCCGCGGAACCCGGCAAGATGATCGCGTTGCACTTTGCCCTGCACGACCTCGCTGTCCGATGCGATTGACGCGACTTCCCCGTAATGACCTGCCCTTTCCTTTAGTTGGCGGCCCGCTCCCCGTGATTCCCCATGAGGGCGGGCGACACCCGCGCACGCCTGCGGATCCCTCGTTGCGCCCCCCTCCGCGCGCGCTCCCGGCCGTGGCATGCCGATTGCCTTTTTGCTCCCGAGTGGCCGAACCCAACCAGCAGCGGAGCAGCAACCATGGCCCACATCATCCTCTACGGCGACGAATCCCGGTGCGCTCCCATCCGCACGCAGCTTGTGCGATGGGGCCTGACCGTCGGTTCGCCCGCCGCAGCCGACCTGCCGCCCGAGGGCGTCGGGCTCGATGCATGTGATGTGGTGCTCGTGGTCGGTGGCGCCGCTGCGGGCCTGTCGGGTTCGGTCGCCGTGTCCGATGGTGGGCGGGGGGCGGCGCCGGCCGCTCCCCGTTTTCATCTCGCGGACGAGGATCTCGTCGACGGCTGCCCGTCGTCACTGCTGCCGCGCCTCCTGGACGCCGCGCGGCTGGCGTCCGACTGCCGGGCCGCGGGGAGCGGGGCCGTCCTGGACGGCGCCGACGACATGCACCGCATCGGCCACGAACTGCGAAGCCCCCTGACGGCCATCAAGACCGCGCTCGAGCTGATGGAGAGCGACCTCGGCAACTGGCACGCCGACCCGGCCGATGTCGAGTCGCAGCTGAAGATGCTGCAGATCGCGCTCCGCAACGTCCGCCGCCTGCACCGCGCGATCGAGTGGAGCCAGATGTTGCTGGCCGGGCCGCGCGCCGATGCCGAACCCCTGACCGCCGCGGACCAGGCGCTCTCCGCGCGACCGGCCCACGTCGAGTCGCTGCCGCACCTGCGCGACTGTGCCTCGTCGGCGGCCTGACGACGAACACGCAAGGCTGAGGCGACGCGACCGGGCCCGGGCCGGTCGCGCCGTCATTCCGGCCGTTGCGCCGCTGCACGGGCCGTGTATGATGCGCGGGCATTCCACACGCTGCCCGGAAGGAACTCCTTGAGCACGAGCGCACCGCCACCCGGACCCGACGACGTGGCCGCCGACCGCGAGTCGTCGCTGCGCGTGGCCGGCGTGGCCCACGACGTGAACCAGATGCTGGCGGTGATCCGCGGGCGGGCCGAGCTGCTGCTGCGCCGCTCGCCTGCCGCCGATCCCCACCTGCAGGCGATCGTGCTCGCTGCGGGCGACGCCTCGACCATGCTCGAGCGGCTCGCCGGCGCGGTGCCCGGGTGCGCGGCCGACGTCGTGTCGTCGCCGCACCAGGCCCTGGCCGAGGCGGCGCTGCTCGTGCTGCCCCCGTCGGGAGCGTGGGCCGCCGCGACGGGGGAGATCCCGGGCGGCGCCGCGTGGCGCCTGGACAACCGCATCGACCCCGCCCTCGGCGTGCGGCTGCCCGCCGCGGTCCTGCGCGAGGTGCTGGTCAACCTCCTGCGCAACGCCGTCGCGGCGATGGCCGCCGGCGGCGGGATCGTCGCCGGCGCGCAGGTGGCCGACGGCGTGGTCCGTGTGCGCGTGGCCGACGACGGCCCGGGCCTCGACCCGGGCGTGGCCGCGCGCCTCTTCGAGCCCGGGGCGACGACAAGTCGCGGCAGCCGCCATGGAATCGGGCTGGCGGCGTGCCGCCAACTGCTGGCCACGCACGGGGCCAGCCTCGAGCTCGACGCGGCGACGGCCGGCGGGGCGGCGTTCGTCATCGGCGCGGCTGCGGCCCGGTTGCCTGCCGGCGAGGAAGCCGGCCGCGCCTCGCGGCCGACGGCGGCCGCGCAGGGGCTGTCGGTGATCGTGATCGACGACGAGGCCGCCATGCGCGAGATGCTCGGGGACGTGCTCGGCGAACTGGGCTGCACGGTCCGGTGCCACCGCGACGGGGTCGGGGCGCTGGCCGACGGCGCCATCGACGGGGTGGTCGCGGCCCTGGTCGACCGCCGCCTGGCCGGCCAGGACGGCCTGGCCGTGGCAGCGAGCCTGCGCGAGCGCGACCGCCGCCTGGTCATCGTCCTCATGTCCGGCTGGGATCGTGACGAAATGCCAGCGCCGGGAGGCTTGGTCGATTTCACGGTGCGCAAGCCGCTGGCCCTGGACACGCTGCAGGAT
>CAINDZ010000235.1 GCA_903847545.1 uncultured bacterium
CGCGCTGCGACGGCTGGTCGACGGCGGCGATGACGAATCGCTGGTCTGCCTGCTGGCCCTGCACGCCCTGCTCAAGGCCAAGGTCAAGCCGGCGCTGGACCGGGAGCAGGCGCGCCTCGTCAGGCGGCTGGCCAAGCTGGCGGCCGCGAACGATCCCGCGCTGGCGCACAGGGTCGCCGCGGTCGTGGCCTCAGCGTTGCCGGCGGCGCCGTAAGGCGTTGTGACGCAGCGCTTTCGCGGTGGCCCGGGCCAGGCGGTCCGGGCCGCCGCCTTTTTGCCCCCGCCGACCCGGCCCTGCAACGGCCGCGACCGGTGCGTTTTCAGCCAAGTGCTGATTCCACGCAGGGATCCGTCCGCATCGTTCCCAATTGTTCCTCAAGCCACCCTGTCGGGGGTCGATGATTCCGGACGGGGCAGGGTCCGGCGTGTGGTGCGCCGGGTTGGCCGTGGAACGGCGACTGCCCGAGAAGGATCGTCAGGGGAGCAACATGGTCGCGATCATTGGTGTGCTGGTCGTCATCTTCTCCGTGGCCGGTGGCTACGCCATGGCGAAGGGTCCCTTCGCCGTGCTGTTCCAGCCGTCGGAGCTGGTGATCATCCTTGGCTCGGGCCTGGGCACCGTGCTGATCAGCACGCCGCCCAAGGTGCTCAAGGCGCTGGGCGCGGCGCTGCCGATCGTGTTCAAGGGTTCGCCCTACACCAAGGCCGCCTACATCGAGCTGCTGACGATGCAGTTCGAGGTCTTCTCGAAGATGCGCAAGAACGGCCTGCTCGCCCTGGAAGAGGACGTGGCCGACCCCAACGCGAGCCCGACCTTCCAGAGCTACCCGAAGTTCCTCGGCAACAAGAAGGCCGTCACGTTCTTCTGCGACTCGCTGAAGCTGCTCATCGACGGCACCGACGCCGGCGACGCCGAGCACATCATGATGTCGGACATGGCGACGCAGGCCGAGGAGAGCGTGCTGCCGGCCGGCGTGCTGTCGAAGGTCGGCGACGCCATGCCGGGCCTGGGCATCGTCGCCGCCGTGCTCGGTATCATCGTGACGATGCAGAGCCTCGACGGCCCGCCCGAGGTGCTGGGCGAGCACATCGGCGCCGCGCTCGTCGGCACGTTCCTGGGCATCCTCGTGTCGTACGGCTTCTTCCAGCCGATCGCCGGCGCCCTCGAGTCGATCACGCGCGACGAGAACAAGTACCTGCAGTGCATGATGGTGGGCCTCATCAGCTCGGCCCAGGGTGCCTCGCCGCGCACGGCCATCGAGCAGGTGCGCCGCGTCATCTACACGGCCGAGCGTCCGACCACCGTCGACATGGCCGAGGCGGTCAACTCGATCAAGGGCAAGACGTGATCAAAGGCGTGATGAAAGACGTGACGAACCCGGCGCGTCCCGCGACGCGCCGTCGCGACTAGGCAGGAGCTGCACGGATGTCGGGCAAGGAGAAATCCCACAAGCGGCGGGCGCACCACGGCGGCGGCAACCACGGGGGCGGCCACCACGGTGGCGCCTGGAAGGTGGCGTACGCCGACTTCACGACCGCCATGATGGCGTTCTTCCTGCTGATGTGGATCCTGGCCGCCAGCTCGCCCAAGCAGAAGTCGGCTATCGCCCAGTATTTCCGCTCTGAGGGGCCGTTCAAGAACGGCGGCGGCATCATGACCGGCGACATGAAGGGCGGCCTGGGCCTGCTGTCGCAGCCCATCAGCAACAGCATCATGGAGGAGACCCAGACGCTCGAGACGATCGCGCGCGAACTGGGCGAGGCCATGGAGCCGGCGCCGGGCGAGTTGGGGCCCGGCGAGGGCGCGACGCCCGGCGAGGGGACCACCCCGGGCGAGGGCCCGGTCGACGGCGGCGCCAGCGACCTGAAGGACCAGATGAGCATCACGCTGGGCGACGACGGCCTGGTCATCGAGATCACCGACGACAAGCAGGACGAGCTGTTCTCCGTGGGCGGCGACACGATGAACCCGAAGTTCCAGCGCGCGCTCGACGCCGTGGCCGCGAAGCTGAACGGACTGCCCAACAAGGTGCGCGTCGAGGGCTACACCGATGCGCGGCCGTACCCGCCCGGCGTGGACTACTCGAACTGGGAGTTGTCGTCCGACCGGGCGAACGCGGCCCGTCGCTACCTGGAGAAGCGCGGCCTGACGCGCGACCGCTTCGAGAGCGTCATCGGCTACGGCGACGGCCGCCTGGCGGCGCCCGCCAGCCCGCTGGCGCCGGCCAACCGCCGCATCACCATCACCGTGCTGCGCGACACGCCGGTCCACACCTCGAACGACTCAGGGGGCGGCCCGATCGAGGCGCCCATCGAGGGCTTCCGGCCGTTCGGCGAGATGGTCGAACCGCACGAGGCCGAGCCGGCGCACGGTGACAGCGCGCCGCGCAGCGCGTCGGGCCACGACCGCAACGAGCGCTGACCCTTGCTCGCGTCCGCGACCTAGCGCGTGCCCGGTTCCGCCTGCCGCAGCCAGCGGTAGAGCGTCATCCG
>CAINDZ010000236.1 GCA_903847545.1 uncultured bacterium
GCCGTTCTCGGCGCCGGTGGCGTGCATGACGAAGCCGGCGCCGCCACCCACGGGATCCGCCGGCGCCGGCTGCGCGTGCCAGCCCACGGCCAGGTTCTCGTCCAGGCGGGCGACCGCCCGCTGTTCGCGGCGCAGGCGCCACCACCAGCGGAACGACCTGAAGGTGCGACGCACGCGGCCGCTGTGAAGCCAGGCGCGCAGGCGCGCCCCCCGCCCCTCCTGCTCCGAGGCGCGCAGCCAGCGATCCAGGCGCGCCTTGAAGGCATCCGGCAGCGGCTCGACCTGCGACGTGTTGTGTCCGTTCAGGAGGTAGGCCGCGAGGGTCAACCCGGGGCGCCGCGGCCAGGGACCGCAGGCCAGCGCCGCGCGGCCCCAGCCCTGGCGCAGCGGCGGCGCGAAGCGCACCGCGCCGTTGTCCAGGCCGGCAATGCCCTCGGCATCGACCAGAAAGCGGCCACCTCCGCCGGCCGCAGGCGGCAGCGTGGCCGTCGGGTCGCCGAAATCGTCGCGATGCGGCAGCGGCGCCCGGGGACCGTCCGGCTGCGTCGGGGCCGTCATGGGTTGTCGGCCCGGCCGGTCAGCCAGCGCACGGCGCGGCCGGCGACCTCGATCGGCAGCAGCACGCACGAGGCGGGATAGGCGCGCACGTACGCGCGCAGCTCGGGCACCAGGCAGCTCTGCCGGCGGCGCAGGCGGTGCAGGATGTGCGAGGCGATCTCGGTGCGGTTGCGGGCCAGCCGCGCCTTGACCGCTGCCGCCTGCGAGGCCGTCAGCCGGTGGGCGCGGCGCACGCCGGCGCCGAACATGGTCGAGCCGACGGTCACGCGCAGCCGCCCCATCGTGGAGCCCTCCGCGGCGCGGTAGATGTTCACGCCCTCGCCGTACTGCGTGCCCACGACCGGCGAGAAGACGATGGAGGTCTCCGGTCCCGCCAGGTCGAACCAGTACATGAGGTCCTCGTAGGCGTACCGGAACTCGCCGCGGAAGCGGTGGGCGCCGATCGCGGAGCGCCGGAACACGACCGTCGAGGTCTCGACCGGGCAGGCCACGAGGATGGCGTCGCGCAGGTTGCCGCCGTAGCGACGGACGTCGGGCAGCCCCGGCACCGGCTCGTGTGCGCGCACGTCGAAGTGCTGCCGCGCCTCGAAGCCCCCCTCGGCGCTCCCGATGTCGCGATAGTTGGAAAAGTAGAAGTCGTGGCCCGCCTCGAGCGCGGCCACCGCGCGCGCCAGGTGTCCCGGCAGCCAGGTGTCGTCCGAGTCCAGGAAGGCGACGTAGTCGGTGTCGGCGCCCAGGCTGTCGAGCCCGCGGTTGCGCGCCGCCCCCGGCCCGGCGTTCTCCTGCCGGAAGACGACGACGCGGGCCGCCTGTTCGGCCGTCAGCCCGGCGACCTCGTCGCGCGCCGCCAGCGGCGAGGCATCGTCGATCACCAGCACCGTCGGCGCCGGCTCGTAGCCCTGCATGAAGACGGACGCCAGAGCCCGCGACAGGATGCCCGCCTCGCGCTGGTAGTAGGGGATGATGACGGTGACGACGGGCTGTCGCGCGGTCGTTCCGCCGTTGTCCACCTGCATGCGCCGGGGCCTTCCGTTCCGGGGATGACGTTTCCATGCATTCGCGCCCGACCGGGCTCCCGGCAGGCCACGTTGCCGCACCGGGCGGGCGACAGTATATTCGCCCAACGTACCTGCTGACAACCATGCGCCCCTATCCGCCAAGGAACGCTCGATGGCCGCACCGGTCCCGGGGATTTCGTCCAGTTCCTCACCCCGCTTGAGCCTGGGCCTGCCGGTCTACAACGGCGAGCGTTTCCTGCCCGCCTGCCTGGACTCGATTTTCTCCCAAACCTGGGACAATTTCGAGATCATCGCCTGCGACAACGCCTCCACGGACAGCACGGGGGCCATCCTGGCCGACTACGCGGCACGCGACGCCCGCCTGCGCATCCATCGCGCCGACGCGAACCGGGGTGCGGCCGCGAACTTCAACTGGACGTTCGAGCTGGCCCGCGGCGAGTTGTTCAAGTGGTGCGCCGCCGATGACGTGCTGCAGCCGACATTCCTGGCGCGGTGCATCGAGGCCCTCGACACCGACCCGTCGGCGGTGCTGGCCTGGAGCGGCGCCCTGGACATCGACGATGACGGGCGCGTGCTGCACGAGATCTACGACAACCGGCATCCGATGCGCTTCGACGCGGCCACGGCCGCGGAACGCTTCCACGCGCTGGTCTGCTGGGACCACTCCTGCATCTCGGTGTTCGGCGTCGCCCGGGCGGCGGCCATGCGCCGCTCGTCGCTCATCGGTCCCTATGTCGGGTCCGACCGCACGTTCCTGGCCGAGCTCGGGCTGCAAGGCCGCCTCGTGCGAGTCGCCGACGACCTGCTGCTGCACCGCGAACACGCCGGCCGCTCGGTGAACGAGATCGCCGACCTGCGCCGGCGCACGGTCTGGTTCGACAGCAAGGCCCGCGGTCCGGCCTTCCCCCACTGGCGCCTGCTGCGCGAGTACCTGCGCGCCGTGGAGCGGAGCGGCCTGCCCGCCGCCGAGCGGGCGCGCTGCCGCGCCGGCGTCGCCCGCTGGGTCAAGTGGGGTGCCTGGCGCCAGTTGCGCGGGGACATCGCCTACAACCTGCGCCACGCCCGCTAAGCGACGTTGCCGCTACGCGCAAGTTGTTGAAAATCGATACGCATCCTCCATAATTCACCGTCATGACCTTGTCACAAATTTTAATGTTATTTTCCTAACAACCCGTGGCGGCGACTCCGACCATTCAGGTATGATCAATCGCGTTGCCGGCGGTTCCGGCGCCCTCGGGGCCACCGGGTGGTGCCGCGACCGGAACCGCGCCGACATGA
>CAINDZ010000237.1 GCA_903847545.1 uncultured bacterium
ACAGGCGGCGCCGCACCAGCGTCCAGAAGGAGGGGCGCGCCGTGTCGACCTCGCGGCAGAACCGGAGCGTGCGCGGCGTCCACACCTCGCGCGTCCGCAGGACCGCCGGCAGGTCGCGGGCGGCGTCGAACACCCCCTGCGCGTGCCACACGAAGAAGCCGTCGCGCAGGGAATACAGCGCCATGGCCGCCAGGCCCCGGAACAGGAACCAGCTGCCGTAGCCCACCGGCATGTTGCGGGCCACCAGCCAGATGTGGTTGCGCGTGTCGAAGTAGTAGAAGCGCCACGGCTGGCGCGTGGCCTCCTCGTGCTTGTGGAGGACCTCGACGCGCCCGTCGTACTCGACCGTGTAGCCCGCGTTGAGGATGCGGAAGGCGAGGTCCGGCCCCTCGTGCCCGATGAAGTAGCCGGGGTAGTAGCCGCCGCTGCGCTCGAAGGCCTCCTTGCGGATGGCCACGGCGCCCTCGGTGATCTCGTAGGTGTCGAAACGCAGCGCCGCGTCGGTCGGTTCGCGGTGGTGCACCCAGTTGCAGGTGCGGCGCGTGTAGTAGTCGATGACGCGGAAGTTGAGCGCGCCCAGCGCGGGTTTGTCGCGGAAGGCGTCCTCGATGAAGGCCAGGTCGGCCGGCGAGACGTCGAGCAGGTCGTCGTCGAGCGTGATGATCACCGAGCCCGTCGCGCGCGCCATGCCCAGGTTGCGGGCCGAGACGCCCAGGTTCCGCTCGGTGCGCACGTGCACGAAGCCGGGGAAATCGGCCGCCATCATGGCGTCGGTGCCGTCGACCGAGCAGTTGTCGACGACTACCACGTCGCGCACGAGGCCGGCGATGCCCTGCAGTTCCCCCAGCATGCCGGCCAGGCACTCGCGACGATTGTAGGTCAGGACGACGATCGAGATGTCGAATGTGCGCTGTTCCATGCCACTCCAGGGTGTCGCTCGGCCCGGGCCGGACGGTGCATCGGGACACACATGTAACAACGCCCATCCGGGCGGTCAATGAGCAAAGACGCGCCCACCCTTGACAACGGTGCGAAAGCGGCGACAGTGTCCGCGTGCCCGGCCCGGCGGCTTGCCGGGCGTCACGACGACCCGCAGGAGACCACGTGGACCCGGCCAGCTTCTTCTTTCGCGAACTGGTGTACTACCCGGTCGCCGCGTACACGGCGGGCCCGGTGCGCCGCCACCTGCGGACCTTCATGCGCTCTGAGCGCGCGACCCGGGACGAGCGGAACCGCGGCCAGTCGCAGGCCCTGGCCTCGCTGGTCGACCACAGCCGGCGGCGTGTCCCGTTCTATGCCGGGCTGCCCGCACTGCCCGGGGGCGGCGAAGACCCTGCGGCGTCGCTGCGCGCGCTGCCCTTCCTGGCGAAGTCCGACCTGCAGCAGTCGGCCGCGCAGCTGCGCTCCACCGCCGGTCACGGGCGGCTCGTCGCCAAGACCACGGGCGGCTCGACGGGCGAGCCGGTGACGATCTGGAAGACACGCGAGGCGTGGGCCCTGGAGCTGGCCGCCACGTTGCGGGGCTACGCCTGGGCGGGCGTGGCCGCGGGCGACCTGCAGGCCCGGTTCTGGGGCGTGGCGCACACCTCGAGCGGGCGCAACCGGGCGCGCGCCATCGATTTCGTCTGCCACCGCATCCGCATCCCGGCCTTCGCCTTCTCCGAGGACGACCTGGCGGGCCACGTCCGGCTCATCAACGCCCGGCGGCCGGCCTGGTTCTACGGCTACGTCTCGATGCTGGTCGAGTTCGCGCGCTACGTGCAGACGGGCAAGGTCGCGCTGACACACCGCCCGCGCTGCATCGTCACGACCTCCGAGGTGCTGACGCCCGCCGACCGCGCGCTGCTGGTCGAGGTCTTCGGGGCGCCGGTCTTCAACGAATACGGCTGCGGCGAGCTGGGCACCATCGCCCACGAGTGTCCCGAGGGCCGCCTGCACCTGAGCGAGGAGAACATGCTCGTCGAGATCCTCGACGGGGACCGGCCGTGCGCGGACGGAGAGGCCGGCGAGCTGGTGGTCACCGAGCTCAACAACCTGGCCTTCCCCCTCATCCGCTACCGCACCGGCGACTTCGGCTCGCTCGGCGGCGAGGCCTGCCCGTGCGGGCGCACGCTGCGGGTGCTGAACGAGGTGCAGGGCCGCGCCTACGACTTCATCCGCAACCGCCGGGGACAGCTCTTCCACGGCGAGTTCCTGATGTACGTCTTCGAGGACCTCAGGCGGCAGGGCGCCGACATCCGGCAGTTCCAGGTCGAACAGGTGGACTACGACAGGTTCGAGGTGCGGATCGTGCCGGGGCGGGCCTACGACCCCGCCTGCGAGGAGCTGCTGCGCGAGCGCATCCGCTCGTTCGTGGACCCCGAAGCCGTCGTGCAGGTCGACTACGTGGAGACGATCGCGCGCGAACGCTCGGGCAAGCTGCGGCTGATCAAGGGGCTGCGGGCGTAGCGGCCAGCTCGCCGAGCCGGGCCTCGAGCCAGGCCGTGCGGCGGCGCGCGGTGACCACCATGCCGGACAGCGAGGTGGCGACGCCGGCCCCGAACCACCAGTAGATCTCGTACAGGTCCATCCCGAAGAACCCCAGGATCAGCCGCACGAAGATGAAGCCGCCGGTGGCCTTGGACACCGCGATCAGCAGCTGCAGGTCCCGGTCGTGGCGCGACAGCATCTTGCGCGCGGCCGGCGGCAGGGGCGGCCCGTTGCGGAGCAGGAACGCCAGTCGCTTGCGCTGCAGCTTGAACGCAACCGTCGCGCGGTGCAGCACCATCATCATCGCGCCGACCATCACGCAGAAGGCGATGAACCCCTGGATCCCCAGGTTCGTGGCGACTTCCATGTAGAGGTTGTGCGTGTCCTGCGAGCGGCCGAAGCGCGCCTGTCTCTTTGCCGGGAACGACGCCACGCCCACCCCGAGCGGGTTCTCCAGGAAGATGGTCCAGGCGTCGCGCAGGATCTGGATGCGGGCGTCCTTCGAGTGGCCCTCCTTCTCCTGGCCGCCGATGCTCTTGAACCGCTCGATGTACTGGGGCGGCAGGGCCGCCACCAGCACGGCGCCGCAGACCAGGGTCACGACCAGGAAGCGCAGCTTGCGGTCGGCCTGCACGAACATCCAGACCACCAGCCCCAGCAGCCCCACGTAGGCCGTGCGCGAGCCCGAGTAGATCACGCAGATGGACGCCGTGACCGCCAGCGCCAGCAGGCCCATCCGCAGGTACCACTGGCGCGTCTGGGGCCACAGGTAGATGACGAACGGCAGCGCGCCGAGCGACACGCCGCCGAGGCTGTTGGGATGGCCGTACAGAGGCACGGCGCCGTGCAGGCGCATCACGCCCTGGTTCTCCCAGTAGAGGCCGCCGGTGATCAGGCCCTGCACCGACTCGAGGGTGATGTAGAAGATCGAGAACAGGAACGCCCACAGGAAATAGCGCAGGTACAGCGGCGACTCGACGAACACCAGGACCAGGAACGTCAGCATCGCGAACTTGAAGCCGCGGTTGTTGAAGATGGTCCGCGCGACGACCGGGTCGGCCGCCAGCGGCAACTCGAGGATCATGCAGAAGAACAGCAGCCCGATGGAGATCAGCAGGACGCGCGCGGTGCCGATCTGGGGCTGGCGCTGGCTCATCTGGATGATGGCCATGATGATCGAGGCCCCGCCCAGCAGGAACTCGAAGCGGATCGTGCGCAACAGGTCCATGCGCTCGCCCGCCTGGACGTAGCGCACGACCACGAACGCCAGGAAGACCAGGAACACGAGCATCGACGCCTGGCGGTAGCCGGGGAAGCGCTCGGTCGTCCGTGCCTCGTGTTCCACCAACCCGGATCCCTCCGGCCGCCCCCGGCCCGCCTCAGGCATAGCGCCGCAGCCACCATTCCAGGGACAACAACATCCAGTACTGCTGGGGCAGGCGCCAATCCCCCGGCGCCGGCCCGCGTTCCATGGCGGCGACGAGCGCGCGCACGAGGCCCGGCTCGACCCACGACTCGCAGCGGCAGCCCGGCCGCAGCAGGTCGGCGGCCACCTCGCGCAGGGGCCCCCGCACCCAGTTCGTGACCGGCGCGCCGAACCCGTGCTTGGGCCGCTCGAGGACGGCGGTCGGCAGGCAGTCCGCGAGCGCGTCCTTCAGGACCCGCTTGGGCGAGCCGCCCGCCAGCTTGAGGCCGGGCGGGATCGCCAGGCTGAGCTCGACCAGGCGGTGGTCCAGGAACGGCGCCCGGCACTCGAGGCTGGCGAGCATCGCCGCCATGTCGACCTTCTTCAACAGGTCGGCCGGCAGGTAGAAGTTCAGGTCGTGCCCGAAGGCGATCGAGAGCGGGTCGTCCGCCGGCAGGTCCAGCCACGCCTGCTCGCGATAGAACCGCCGCAGGTCGCCGTCGAACCCGGGCAGCCAGCGCCCGAGCTCGGCGAACGTCACCATGCTGCGCATCTCGCGCCAGTGTTCGAAGGCCCAGGCGCCGCCGCGCCGGCTGTACGGCAGTCGCCGGCCCGTCAGGTCCTCGGCCAGCCGCGCCAGCCGCGAGGCCACGCGCCCGCCGCGCAGGCGGGCCTGGCTGAGGTACGTCGTGTAGCCGCCGAAGAGCTCGTCGCCGCCGTCGCCCGTCAGCGCCACCTTGACGTGCTGCCGGGCCTCGCGCGCCACCAGGAAGGTGGGCACGCAGGAGGAGTCGGCGAACGGCTCGTCGAAGTAGTCCATGACCAGGGGGAACGCCTCGGCGACGTCGCCCTGCGCGAACAGCTCCGCATGGTCGGTGCCGCAGCGCTCGGCGACCATGCGCGCGAACGGGCGCTCGTCCATCTCGTCGGCGAGGCCGATCGAGAACGTGCGCACGCGCGTGCCCGCCGTCTCGGCCGCGAGCGCCGTCACGGCGCTCGAGTCGATGCCGCCCGACAGGAACACCCCCAGCGGCACGTCGGCCACCAGGCGCATGCGCACCGCGTCGCGCAGCAGGTCGCGCGTCCGCTCGCGCGCCGTCGCGGCGTCCATGTCCCAGTCGACGCGCACGCCGGGCTGCCAGTAGCGGTGCGTCGTCAGCCGGCCGCCGGCCAGCCTGAGGTAGTGGGCGGGCTGCAGCTTCGTGACGCCCTTGAAGATGCACAGCGGCTCGGGCACGCACATCATGTTCAGGTACAGCGCCAGGGCCTGCGGATCGACCTCGCGCCCCACGCCCGGCCACTCCAGGAGCGTCTTCAGCTCGGACGCCAGCACCAGGTGCTCGGGCGTCTCGACGTACAGGATGGGCTTCTCGCCCAGGCGGTCGCGGCCCGCCAGCAGGATGTCGCGCTCGCGGTCGTAGACGACGGCGGCGAACATGCCGTTGAGGTGGCGGAAGAGGTCCTCGCCGTGCTCCTCGTAGAGGTGGCAGATCACCTCGGTGTCGGAGGCCGTCGTGAACACGTGCCCCCGGCGGCGCAGGTCCTCGCGCAGTTCGCGGTAGTTGTAGATCTCGCCGTTGAGGATCGTCGCGACCGAGCCCGTCTCGTTGTGCACCGGTTGCGTGCCGGTGGCCAGGTCGATGATGGACAGGCGGGCGTGGCCGAGCCAAGCCGGACCGGACCGGTGGCTCGTGCTCTCGTCGGGACCGCGGTGCCCCATCGTGGCCAGCATGGCGGGCAGGTGGGCGGCCACCAGCGCCTCATCGACGGCGCGACGGGCAGGGTCCCGGGCGTAGACGGTGACGATCCCGCACACGGCGGTGCACTCCCTTGCTGCTGCCTTGCCGGCCGTCCGGTCCGCGGACATCCGGCCCGCGGTGCGACACGCGCCACGAGTGGCCGACAGTGTCGCTCATCGGGTTCGAATCTGCCACAGGAGTTGTCGCCGGCAACGCCGTATCCCCGCCCGGAGAAATGCCTTGGGCGAAAGCCGGCCGGGTCGATATCCTCCCCGTGGTATCGTCACGCAGCAGGCGAGCTTGATCCCGACCCGGGGGTCCCGGTGCGACCGTCCCGACACTCCCCAGACCTGCCCGCAGGGACGCGCGCCGGCGGCCTCGGCGCCCTGCGCCCGTACCTGTCGCTGCTGCGCGGCCAGGGCGGCGCGCTGGCGGTCGCCTCGCTGCTGATGCTCGTGTCCACCGCCGTCAGCCTGGCCATCCCGCTGGTCGCGGGCCGGTTCGTCGACGCCGCCGCACTGAAGGGCGCCGGCGGCGGCACGGCGGCGGCGTTGCCGGACCAGCACCTGCTCCCCTGGCTGGCGCTCCTCCTGCTTGCACAACTGGTCGCGGCCTTCCTCTTCTCGGTCACCTCGTCCCGGCTCGCCCTCGAGACGGTCACCCGGCTTCGCCGCCGCCTGTTCGCGCACCTGCTGGAGCTGCCGGCCCTGTTCTTCAGCGGCCAGAAGGCGGGCGACCTGGCCACGCGCGTGACCGGCGACGTGGGCGCCATCCAGTACGTGCTGACCGGGGGCCTGATCAGCCTGGCGCGCGCGCTGCTGACGCTGGTCGGCGCACTCGTGCTGATGGCCCGCCTGAACGGCCGGCTGACCCTGCTGGTGGTGCTGCTGATCCCGGCCACGGTCGTGATGGTCCGGTTGTTCGGCACTCGGCTGCGGAAGCTGTCGCGTCGCATGTACGACGGTCTGGGCGCCATCAGCAGCCAGGTGCAGGAGTCGATCGGCGGCATCGCCACGCTGAAGGTGCACAACGCCCAGTCGCACGAGAAGCG
>CAINDZ010000238.1 GCA_903847545.1 uncultured bacterium
CCGGGCGGCGGCGCGGCTGCAGCAGGTGCGCGAGCTGGACCTGCGCGCCGCGCAGGAGGACCTGCGACAGGCCGAGGTCGCGGTGCGGCAGGCCGAGCGGCAGTGGCAGCGCATGCGCGACCTGGCCGACGGCGTCTCGGCGCAGGACCTCGAGAAGGCGCAGGACGATCGCGACCTGGCGGTGAGCCGGCGTGACGCCGCCGCGGCGCGGGTGCGCGGCAACAGCGCCGGCGGCAGCAGCGAGCGTCTGGCGGCGGCCGACCTCGCGGCGGCCGAGGCGAAGCTGGCGCAGGCGCGCGTCACGGCGCCGGCCGACGGCGTGGTGCTGCGGCGCCTGGCGCAGCCGGGCGACATGCTGGCCGCCGGCGCCGCGGTGCTCGACATGGCGCCGGTCGGGCCCACCTGGCTGGTGGTGCAGCCCGAGGAGAAGAACCTCGCCTTCCTGCGCGTCGGCCAGCCGGCCCTGGCCTCGGCCGATGCCTATCCCGACAGCGTGTTCACGGCGCGCATCACGCGCGTGGCGCCGTCGGTGGACGCGGCGCGCGGCACCGTCGAGGTGGAGCTGGTCGTGGACCGCCCGCCCGCGTTCCTGCGCCCGGACATGACGGTGTCGATCGCGGTCGAGGTGGCGCGCAAGGCGTCGGCGCTGGTGCTGCCGGGCGAGCTGGTGCGCGACGCCGACGGCAAGCCCTGGGTGCTGGCCGTGCAGGGCGGGCGCGCCGAGCGCCGCGCCGTGGCCCTGGGCCTGCGTGGCGAGGGCATGGTCGAGGTCACCTCGGGCCTGGAGCCCGGTGACGCCGTCGTGCCCGTCGAGGCCGTGCGCGTGAAGCCCGGCGCGCGCGTGCGCGTCGCGTCCGGGGACTCGTGATGCCCTTCGAGTGGTTCGTGGCCCTGCGCTACCTGCGCGAGGGCCGCATCCAGACCGTGCTGATCCTGCTGGGCGTCTCGACGGGCGTCGGCGTGATCATCTTCCTGTCGGCGCTCATCACCGGCCTGCAGTCGCGGCTGATCGAGAGCACGCTGGGCTCGCAGGCCCACGTCGTGGTGCGTCCGCCCGAGGAGATGCCCCGCCTGCTGCACGAGGGGCGCGTCGAGGGCACCGATCCCGCCGCCGTGGCGCGCAACCTGGCGCCGGGCGACGAGGCGCTGGCGGTGCGCCTGGAGAAGCCGGCGCAGAGGCTGCGATCGATCAACCAGTGGCCGCAGGTGATGCGCGACATCGAGCAGGTGCGCGGCGTCACCGACGTCTCGCCGCTCGTCGCCGGTTCGGCGTTCGTCACGCGCGGCGAGGCCTCGCGGTCGGTGGCCCTGCGGGGCATCGACCCCGAGCGCTTCCGGCGCATCATCGACATGCCCGAACACATGGCTGCCGGCACGTTCCGCGTGCAGGGGACCGAGGCGGTGATCGGCACGGGCCTGGCCACCGACCTGGGCGTCCGCGTGGGCGACCGCATCCGCGTGCTGACGGCCGGCGACCGCGCCGACATCTTCACCATCAGCGGCATCTTCGACCTCGAGAACAAGGGCGTGAACGACAGCTGGGTCCTGGTCTCGCTCAAGAGCGCCCAGAACCTGCTGGACCTGGCGGGCGGCATCTCGGCCATCGAGGCGCGCGTGGATCGTATCTTCACGGCCGAGACGATCGCGCGCGCCGTGGCGCGCCGCACCGGCCTGGTCGCCGAGAGCTGGATGGCGATCAACGGCCAGCTGCTGGTGGGCCTGCGCTCGCAGAGCAGCAGCAGCACGATGATCCAGGCGTTCGTCGTCGTGGCGGTGGCGCTGGGCATCGCCAGCGTGCTGGTGGTGTGGGTGGTGCAGAAGAACCGCGAGATCGGCATCCTGCGCGCGTTCGGCACCACGCGGGGACAGGTGCTGCGCGTGTTCCTGATCCAGGGGCTGCTGCTGGGCGCGGCCGGCTGGGTGGTCGGCGTGGGCATCGGCACCGTGCTGTCGTACATCTTCGCGGGCCTGGCCACCAATCCCGACGGCACGCCGACGTTCCCGGTGAACCTGTCGTGGCAGCTGTTCGCGGGCACGCTGGTCATGGCGCTGGGCGTGGGCCTGCTGTCGGCCACGGCCCCGGCGCGGCGCGCGGCGGGCCTCGATCCGGCGGAGGCCATCCACCATGGCTGAGCGCATGCCGGCAGGGACGGGAAGCGGGCAGCCGGTGGTGCTGCTCGAGGGCGTGACGCGCGACTACGGCCGCGACGTGGTCACGCGCGTGCTCAAGGGCGTCGACCTGCGCCTGGCGGCCGGCGAGTTCACGGCGCTGGTCGGGCCGTCCGGGTCGGGCAAGAGCACGCTGCTGAACCTGGTCGGCCTGCTCGACCGGGCCACCAGCGGGCGCGTGTGCCTGGAGGGCGTCGACACGGCGGGCCTGGACGACACGGCGCTGACGCGGCTGCGCGGGCGCTCCATCGGGTTCGTCTTCCAGTTCCACCACCTGCTGCCGGCGTTCACGGCGCTGGAGAACGTGATGCTGCCGGGTATCGCGCGCGACGGGCGCCCGAGCGACGCCCTGCGCCGGAAGGCCGAGGAGATGCTCGACCGCATGGGGATGTCCGACCGTCTGCGCTACAAGCCCGGCCAGCTGTCGGGCGGGCAGCAGCAGCGCGTGGCCATCGCGCGCGCCCTGTGCCTGGGGCCGCGCCTGATCCTGGCCGACGAGCCGACCGGCAACCTCGACACGGCGGCGGGCGCGCAGGTGTTCGAGCTTCTGCGCCGCATCAACCGCGAGGAACGCGCGGCCTTCCTGGTGGTGACCCACGACCAGCACATCGCCGACAGGTGCGATCGCGTCGTGGAACTGGTGGACGGGAGCATCGTCAGCGAACACGCCCCGCCGCCGGCGTGACGGCGGCGACGGCGACGACGCCGCTCTCGAGTTCGTGCTCGGCCAGCAGTTCGTCCACCGTAACCAGCGTGAATCCCGCGCGCTGCAGGCCGTCGATGATGGCGGGCAGCGCGGCGATGGTGCCCTCGCGCCCGCGACGCGCCTCGACGCCGAGCCCGTCCTCGATGCCGTCGTGCAGCAGGATGATGCTTCCCGGCCGCGCGCGCCGCACGACGCGGTCCGCGATCCGCCGGGGGTCGTTCGTGAGGTAGTCGACGGGGTCGACCGACCAGTCGACGAGCGTCAGGTGTTCGCGCCGGGCCGCCAGCAGCAGCTGCGGGCTGCGCCAGCCGTGCGGCGGGCGGAAGTAGCGCGGCGTCACGCCCGTGGCGTTCTCGATCGCCGCGGACGCGGAGCCGATCTCGCGCTCGACGCGCGGCGCGCCGCGCAGCGGCAGCAGGAACGAGTGGTCCCAGGAATGGTTGCCGATGGGGAAGCCGTGATCGCTGACGTAGCGCGCGGTGGCCGGGTCGGCGACGACGCGGTCCCCGATCTGGAAGAACGTCGCGGCGGCGTGCCTCTCCGTCAGGATGTCGACGATGGCCCGCGTCGCGTCGCCGTTGGGGCCGTCGTCGAAGGTCAGGGCGACCATCTTCTTGTCGACGTGCGGCCGCACGACCTCGCCGAAGACCGAGCTGCCCGGCGCCACCGACAGGTACAGCGCGACCAGCGAAGCCAGGCTGACGCCGAGCGCCGTGCGCCGTCTCCGGGCCCGCAACGCCAGCGCGGGCGCCGATTCGCGGATCGCCTCGAAGCCCCAGAACAGCGACGTCCCGAAGAGCTTCAGCCAGAAATAGTTCACGGTGAACAGGACGCTCTGGCGCACGGGCTGCGCGACGAAGCGGCGGCTGCTCGTGGTGACGACCACCTCGGGGGCGAAGACGATGCGCCCTCGCCGGCGCATCTGCGCGTCGAGGTGGATGTCGGCGCCGAGGTTGACGTCCATGTCGAGGCCGCCGGTCGCCTCGAGGTCCGCCTTGCGGAAGGCCATGTTCGCGCCCCAGAGCTCGTGCGGCATCGACTTCGCGCACCAGGTGAGGTACGCCGAACCCTCGTACGCGACCGGGCCGGTGACGCCCGCCACGTCCGGCTGCTCGAGCGCGGCCAGGATGCCGGCCAGCCAGCGGGGTCCGACCATGGAGTCGGCATCGGTGACCGCGATCACGCTGCCCCGGGCCGTCGCCAGGCCGCGGCCCAGCGCGAACACGTAGCCGCGCCGGGGCTCGTGCACGACGGTGGCGCCCGCCTGCCGGGCCAGTTCGGCCGTGCGGTCGGTCGAGGCGTTGTCGACGACGATGATCTCGGCCTGCAGGGCGTGCGCCTGGTCGGCGAGCGCGGCCAGGCACCGCGGAAGGAGTTCTTCCTCGTTGAAGGCGGGGATGACGACCGAGATGCGGGTCATGGACAGTTCAACCTCGGACGGATGCGGGCCGAAGGGCGTGGAACGCCGGCGCGCACGGCAGGTTCCGGGGCCGACGCGAACGTGCGGCGGCCGACCCGGCTCAAGGTAGGGCGGCGGGCCGGGGCGCGCCAGCGGGCGCCGGGCGCCTGAACACGCGCAGCACGACCCGCGCCCGCGACGCCCCCACGTACTCGAACCGGCGCCAGCTCTCGGCGTCGTACACGCGGCTGGGCTCGCCGATGCCCACCAGCAGCACCGCGTCGGCCTCGAGCCCCTTGTACTTGTGCACGGTCGCGTACCGGATGGTGTTCGGCGCCTCGGGCTCGTCGGCGTCGCGCACGGTGAGGTTGCCCAGCCTGCGGACGTCGGCGAACGACGAGTTCCCCAGCTTGTGGGCCCCCAGCATCACGACCTGCGCCGGCGACAATCCCTGCTCGTGGACCAGCTCGTGCAGCGCGCGCCGCACCGCTTCGCGCTCCTGCCCGGCGTCGGCGACCTCGACGACGACCGGGGCGGGTCCCTCGGGCAAGCCGCGCAGGCCGGCCTCGTCGCCGACGCCGATGGCGGCGTCGGCGTAGGCGGCGATCGGGCGCGTGTTGCGGCAGTTGCGCCGCAGGCGCACCACGGGCTCGGTGAACGGCAGCTGCACCTGGCGGCCGTAGAGGTTCTGCCGGTCGTCCAGGAACAGCTGCAGGCGCGAGGCGCCGCGGTCGGCGAGCAGCTCCTCGACCACCAGCCACCACTCGGGCTCGAAGTCCTGCGCCTCGTCGACCAGCACGGCGTCGAAGCGCCGGCGCGTGGCGGGCAGGGCGGCCAGCGCGTCGTCCGCCAGCCGGGCCCAGCGGCCCGCATCGCCCGCGGGGGGCGCGGCGACACCCGCCTCGTCCAGCATGGCCAGGCAGTGGTCGTGGAACGTGGCGGCCGTCACCCTGTCCGCCGCGTCCGCCAGCTGCTCGCGCAGGTGCGCCGCCAGCGGGCGGTTGAAGCACAGGACCAGCACGCGCGCGCCCCCGGCGGCCAGGCGGCGTGCCTCGGCAACCGCCAGCAGCGTCTTGCCGGTGCCGGCGCCGCCGCGCACGACCAGGCGGCGGTTGTCGGCCAGCCCCTCCAGCAGCTCGGCCTGCTCGGCGGTCAGGCGCACCAGCTCGCGGTTGGCCAGCGCGACCGTCGGCGCCAGCGAGGCGACCAGGCGGAACGAGGGCTTCAGCACGTCCAGCACCGACGTCACCATGTCCGGACGCGGCGCCGGCAGCGGCTCGCCGAAACGGGCCAGCACGCGGATGACGCGTGACTGCACGTCGTCCAGGTCGCCCTCCAGCAGCAGCAGGTCGCGATCCATGTCCGGCTTCAGGTTGCCGCGCACCGCGCGCGCGTCGGGGAACGCCACCGCGTAGCCGAATGGCGGGGCCGCCTGCCGCCACGCCTGCGACAGGTTGCCGAGCAGCTTGTCCAGGTAGTGGCTGCTGCGGCGCGCCTGCGCGAAGGGGTCGGCCAGGCGCGTGCCGTCGTCGAAGCGCCACTGGTCGGTCGTGCCGTCGTATTCGGGCAGGCCCGACTTCGCCTCCAGCGCGAGCAGCCCGTGGCGCGGGTGCAGCAGCACGAAGTCGCACTCGCCCTGCTGCAGGCGCGCGCGCTCGCCGTCCAGCCAGGGCAGCGTGTGCAGCACGGTCCAGTCGTCGTCGAGGTAGTCCTGCAGGCGGTAGTAGAGGAACGTCTCGGCTTGGCTGGTGGTCGCCGTGTCGAACTGTCCGGGGATCATACGGGCCATGGATATACCTCGGGTGGCGTCGGGGACGGCCGGCAGCATAGCACGGCGCCGGGGCCTCGTCGCGGGCGCGCGCGGGCCTTCCGGGAGGGCGAAGTGGAGGCGACGGGCAGGTTTGTGTCGATTTAATTTGTTGCAAGACAACACGTTGAATTTCGCACGGCATTTTTCTTAATTTTAGCCATTGTTTTACGACAGTACAAGTGTATCATAAACGCATCCCGAACCCGGAGCGTGACGATGACGATCCCGCCGCCCCCCGAACCCGTCGAGCCGTCCGACCGCTTCTCGCTGGAGGACCTGTCCCGCCTGACCGGGCTGCGCGCGCGCACGATCCGGTTCTACATCCAGGAGGGCGTGGTCGAGCGGCCGCACGGGATCCGGCGCGGCGCCTGGTACACCGGGCAGCACCTCGAGCAGCTGCTCGCCATCCGCCGCCGGCAGGCCGCCGGGCTATCGCTGGAGGCCATCCGTGAAATGGCGCACCGATCCGCGGACGAGGTCGCGGCGCCGCCTGTCCGACGTCGTCCGGGAGATATCGAAGTGTGGAGTCATGTCGTGCTGGCCGAGGGGCTCGAACTCAGGATCGAGCCGGGCCGCGCGGGCCTGTCGCCGGAGCAGTTGCGCCGGCTGGCCATGGAATGCCTTCAGGTGGCCGACCGCATCCGGTCAGGCAAGGAGTCGTCATGAACATGTTGTCGTCGCGTGATCGCGCCAGTGCCCCTTCCCTGGTCGGCTGCATCCCGGACATGCCGCCGCCCGTCCTCGAAGGCGTCTCGCTGAAGGCCGTGCTCGAGGACCTGCTGGCCAACGTCGAGGTGCACCAGACCTTCCGCAACCGGCACCACGGACCGATCGAGGCCGTCTACACGTTCCCGGTGCCGCACGGCGCGACGTTGCTGTCGTTCACCGCGAAGCTGGGCCGGCGCGAGCTGGCCGGGCGCATCCTGCCCGCGGCCGAGGCCGAGGACGACTACGAGGAGGCGGTCACCTCCGGCGACGCGGCCATCCTGCTGCAGGAGGCGTCGCCCGGCATGTACACGGTGAACGTGGGCAACCTGCTGCCGGACGAGAAGGTCGAGCTGACGTATCGCTACGCGCAGCTGCAGCACTGGCAGTCGGGCGCCCTGCGCTTCGCGCTGCCGACGGTGATCGCGCCGCGCTACGGCGACCCGGCCAAGGCCGGGCTGGAGGGGCACCAGGTGCCGGAGCACGACATGTTCGCGCACCACAGCGCCGAGTTCAGCGCCGGCATCCGCGGCGTGCTCCAGGACGCGGAGATCACGTGCCCGACGCACGGCATCGTCATCGAGCGCCAGGCGGACGGCGCCGTCGTGCGCCTCGAGGGCGGCTGCGCCATGGACCGCGACATCGTGCTCGTGCTCAAGCGCGCCCAGGCCACGCCGGCGCTGGCCCTGTTCGAGGACGTGGAAGGCGGCGGGCAGACGGCCCTGCTGACTTTCGTCCCGGAGACGGGACGGCCCACGTCGCCCGAGTCCCGCTTCATCAAGGTCCTGGTCGACTGCTCCGGCTCGATGCAGGGCGACTCGATCGGGCAGGCGCGCGTGGCGTTGCGCCGCATCCTCGATTCGCTGCGGCCGCAGGACTATTTCTCGATCATGGCCTTCGGCAGCACGCACCGCTACCTCACGCCCGAGTGCGCCGCCTGCACGCCGGAAGCCCTCAAGGCGGCGCGCGAGGCCGTCGCCAAGCTGGACGCCGACCTGGGCGGCACCGAGCTGCGCGCCGCGCTGCTGGCGTTGATGAAGGTGCGCGCGCCCGGCGGCGACAAGGGCGACGTGCTGCTGGTCACCGACGGCGAGACCTTCGACGACAACCTGACGAAGGCCGCCGCCAAGGCCGGCGGGCGCGTGTTCACGGTGGGCGTCGGCTGCGCGCCCGGCGCGAGCCTGCTCGAGCGGCTCAGCGAGCAGACGAAGGGCGCCGCCGAGTTCGTCACCCCCGGCGACGACATCGCCGGCCGCATCCATCGTCACTTCCAACGCCTGTACCAGCCGCGCGTGGTCGACCTGGCGATCCGCTGGCCGGGTCGCGTGATCCGCGAGCAGCGCGCCCGCGAGGGCGGCGTCTTCGCCGGCGACACGGTCCACGTCATGGCGCAGCTGGCCGACGTCACCGCGGGCGACGTCGTGATCGGGTGCCGCCTCGAGAACGGCACGGTGCTCGAAACCAGGGTCGCGCTGCGCCGCCTCGAGGGGGCGGCCGGCGCGCTGCCCGGCGTCGGCTTCCTGGAGCGCCTCATGGCCGCCGCCGAGCTCGAGGCCGCGCGCCTGGACACCGGCAGGGAGTCGTCGGCCGAGGCCGCGCGGCTGACGGCCCTTGCGGTGCGCTGCCAGCTCATGAGCCCGTGGACGTCGTGCCTGATGGTCGCCCTGCGCGACTGGAACGAGAAGACCGACGGCATGCCCGACCTGGTGAAGGTGCCGCAGATGTTGGCCGCGGGCTGGCAGGGCAACGGTGGGCTGCGGCACGACGTCTGTTTCTGCATGTCGGCGCCCCAGAGCGCACACCACGTTGTCGGTATGCGCCTCTATGCCGACTCCGTCGGCGCCGCCCCGTGGGGCCTCGACGACCTGCCCGGCCTGGGCGTGCCGGGCGCGGTGGTCGACGCGCTGCGACGGCTGGTCGACGGCGGCGATGACGAATCGCTGGTCTGCCTGCTGGCCCTGCACGCCCTGCTCAAGGCCAAGGTCAAGCCGGCGCTGGACCGGGAGCAGGCGCGCCTCGTCAGGCG
>CAINDZ010000239.1 GCA_903847545.1 uncultured bacterium
GAAGGAGACCGACCCGATGGCCAACGAGCACGTCCTGATCGTCGAGGACGACGAGGACATCGCCGAGCTGCTGGAGTACAACCTGCAGCGGCAGGGCTACCGCCCCAGCTGCGCGGCCACGGGCGAGGACGGCCTGCGCGATGCGCGCGAGGGCAGCCCCGACCTGGTCCTGCTCGACCTGATGCTCCCGGGAGTGTCGGGGCTGGACGTCTGCCGGGCGCTCAAGGGCGCGACGGCCACCGCGCACATCCCCATCATCATGCTCACGGCCAAGGGCGAGGAGGAGGACATCGTCGCCGGCTTCAATGCCGGGGCCGACGACTACGTCACCAAGCCCTTCCGGCCGAAGATCCTGCTGGCGCGCGTGCAGGCGGTGCTGCGGCGCGGCGCGGCCTCGCAGGCGGCCGGCGAGGAGCCCTTGCAGGCCGGCGCGCTGCGCATCCATCCGGGCCGGCACGAGGTCGCCGATGACCAGGGACTCATCGAGCTGACGCGCACGGAATTCCGCATCCTCCACTTCCTGGCCTCGCGCCCGGGCTGGGTCTTCACGCGCAACCAGATCGTGCGCGCGGTCCATGGCGACGACTACCCGGTGACCGGGCGGTCCGTCGACGTGCAGGTGGCCGCGTTGCGCCGCAAGCTGGGCGCCCACGGCGAGATGATCCACACCGTGCGCGGCGTGGGCTACAAGATGGGCGACTGAGCGATGCGCCGCGGCACGCTCCTGTGGGCCACGCTGGCGCCCCTCCTGGTGATCCTGCTGATGACGCTGGTGCTGGTCACGGCCCTGTCCGGACGTGCGGCGCGCACCTTCTACCTGGACCGCACGGGCGACCACCTGGAGGCGCTCATCGCCGTGGCGGCGCCGCGCGTCACCGAGCCGGCGACAATGGGCGACGCGGCGGCGCTGCAGGCCCTGTGCCGCGAGCTGTTCGCCGGGACGGGCGCCCGGTTCACGGTCGTGGCGGCCGACGGTCGCGTGCTGGGCGACTCGCTGGAACCACCCTCGCAGCTGGACAACCACCATGACCGGCCGGAGGTGGCGGCGGCGCTGGGTGGCGCCACCGGGCGCAGCATGCGCTACAGCGCCACGCGCGGCGAGCGCCTGCTGTACATCGCGCGCCGGGCCGCGACCGGCGACAGCGCCGTCGTGGTCCGCGCCGCCCTCCCCATCGCGGCCATTGACCATCAGTTGCGGGCCATCTACGGCCGGACCGCGCTGGCGGGCCTGGGCATCGCCGCGCTGGCCGCGGTCATCGGCTACCTGCGCGCCCGCTCGCTGGGCCGGGCGCTGCAACGCGTGCAGGCCGGCGCCGAGGCCATCGCCGACGGCGACCTGGGCGTGCGACTCGCCGCCGCCGAGACCGAGGAGATCGCCGCGGTGACGGCAGCCATGAACCGCATGGCCAACCAGCTCGGCGAGCGCATCGCGACCATCGAGCGGCAGCGCGGCGAGCTCGAGGCGGTGCTCTCGAGCATGGCCGAGGGCGTCGTCGCCGTCGACAACACCGAGACCGTCATCGGCCTGAACGCCGCCGGGGCGCAGCTGCTGGGCGTCGACGCAACACGCGCCACCGGGCGCAGCATCCAGGAAGTGGGACGACACCCCGAGTTGACGCGCCTTGCGCAGGACGTGCTGGCGGGCGGGACGCCGGCGGAACAGGACGTGCAGGTGGGCCCCCTGGCCGACACCTGGCTGCAGGTGCGCGCCACGGGCTTGCGCGGCCCGGACGGCAGCCGCCTGGGCGCCCTGCTGGTCCTGGACAACGTCACGCGACTGCGGAAGCTGGAGACGATGCGCCGCGACTTCGTGGCCAACGTCTCGCACGAGTTGAAGACGCCGATCACCTCGATCAAGGGCTTCGTCGAGACCATCATCGACGAACCGCCCGCCGACGAGGCCGACCTGCAGCGGTTCCTGGAGATCATCCGGCGGCAGTCCGACCGGCTGGACTCGATCATCACCGACCTGCTGGCCCTGTCGCGCCTGGAGCAGGACGCCGAGGGCGGCGGCATGGAGGTCGCGTCGACGCCGCTGGCGGGCGTGCTCGAGCGCGTCGTCCGCGACCTGGCCGCGCGACGTCCCGAGCATGCCGCGCGCGTGAGCGTGGACTGCAATGCGAAGGTGACCGCGCCGCTAAACGCCCCGCTGCTCGAGCAGGCCGTCGGCAACCTGGTCGACAATGCGCTCAAGTACAGCCCGCCCGGGTCCGTTGTCGACGTCCACGTCGACGTTGCCGGCGGCATGGCGCGCATCGCCGTCGCCGACCGCGGACCGGGCATCGCGGCCGAGCACCTGCCCCGCCTGTTCGAGCGGTTCTATCGCGTCGACAAGGCGCGCAGTCGCCAGATGGGCGGCACCGGCCTGGGCCTGGCCATCGTCAAGCACATCGCGCAGGCCCACGGCGGCCATGCCGAGGTCGCCAGCGAGGTCGGCCGCGGCAGCACGTTCACCATCGTCCTTCCGGGAGCCCGCACGCCATGAAGATCCACCTGCAGCGCGAACTGGACGACCTGCGCAAGCGCGTCTTCCACCTGTGCTCCCTTGTCGAGGAGAACCTGACGCTGGCGATCCAGTCGGTGCAGCGGCCCGACGACGGCACGGCCGACCTGATCCGGCGGCGCGACCGCGAGATCGACGAGCTCGAGGTCCATGTCGAGGAGGACTGCCTCAAGATCCTGGCCCTGTACCACCCGGTGGCCGCGGACCTTCGCTACCTTGTCTCGGTGCTGAAGCTGAACAGCGACATCGAGCGCATCGGCGACCTGGCGGTGAACATCGGCGGCGCCTCGCAGCGACTGGGCGACATCGACATGCCGCCCGCGGTGAGCGACAAGCTGAGCGTGCTGGCGGCCAAGTCGCGGGCGATGCTGCGCCTGGCCCTGGAGGCGCTGATGGACCTCGACGCCGCGCGCGCGCGCCTGGTGCTGGCCGCCGACGACGAGGTGGACGCGCTCTACCACGAGCTGGCCACGATGCTGCAGGGGCACATGGTCGCCTCGCCGCGCGAGGCCAACGCCGTCTTCTGCTGGCTGCTGGCGGCCAAGAGCATGGAGCGCGTCGGCGACCACGCGACCAACATCGCCGAGGACACGATCTACACCGTGGAGGGCGAGATCGTCCGCCACGGCATGGGCTGATCCCCGCGGACGCTCAGCGCGACCCCGACGCCACGGCCGCCGCCAGTGCGGTGGCCGGCATCGCCACCTCCGGCAGGCAGGCCTGGTACTGGCTGGCGGGATTCCAGAGGCACCAGCCCGCCGCGCCCGCAACCTCGGCCCCGCGCACCTGCGCCGCCACGAAGCGACCGTCGCAGGCCTGCGCGAGCCAGGGGAACGCCTGCAGCCACGGGCGGATGTGCGCCTGCTCGCCCGCCCGCGCGCGCAGGCGCCGCACGGCCTCGGCGCTCACCAGCCCGGGCTGGTCCACCGGCCACGGGCGCCCCGCAAGCACGGGTGCCAGCAGGCTCGGAAAGACGGTCGGGCAAAGGATGTCGGCTGCCGCCGCCAGCACGGCGGGATCCTGCCCGTCGGCGCGGACGGGGGCGCCCGCCTCCCAGCCCAGCGCGCCGTCCAGCACCACGGACATGGCGACGCCGCGCGCGCGCAGCGAGTCGCGCACCTGCGCCACGAACGCGCCGATCACGCCCGCCCGGTGCGCGGCGCACGCGCCGGGATCGCGGCTGCGCTCGCCGGCGGCGCACCCGAATCGCAGCCCGGCGGGATACCGCACGTAGTCCAGTTGGACCTCGTCGACGCCGGCATGGGCGAGCTCCACCGCCAGTTCCAGGTTGTAGGCCTGCACGGCGGGGCTCGAGGGGTCGAGCCACGCCGCCCCCAGGGCCCGGGCGCGCGAGCCGCCGGGGCCGAGCACGGCCAGGTCGGGCCGCTTTTCGCCCAACTCCCCGTCAAGGAACACCGCCACGCGCGCGACCACGTGAAGGCCGCGCGCATGGAACCGGTCCAGCATCACCGGCAGCGAGGGGATCACCGGCGCGGCGCGACCGGGGCCCCAGCCGGCCAGCGCCGCCGCGCTGCGGTAGCTGACGGCGCCGTCGACGTCCTTCGCGTCGAAGACCACCGTGTTGCCGCCAGCGGCGATGAAGCGGTCGACGCGCTCGAGCACGCTGCCGGCGCCGCAGGCGGGCGCGGCCAGGTAGATGCCGCGGACCGGCGCACCGGACGCCACGGTGCGCACCACGCGCGGCGCCGCGTCGGCGGCGGCCAAAGGCACCACCAGCTCGGTGCCGGGGCGCACGTGGTTCGTCTGCAGGCGGTTGGCGCGGCGGATCGCCGCCAGCATGTCGTCGTTGGCGTAGTAGCCCGCGCGCTCGCGCAACAGGTCGCAGATGCGGTCGAGGTTGTCGCCGGGGCGGACGGTGTAGCGCAGGGCGTTGGCGCGGGCGCCGCCCTGGGCGGCGGGGCGCGGCGGACCGGCGCCGGGCGGCGGCTGGGCGGCGGAAGGCCCGGCAGCGGACAGCGCCAGAAGCGCCGTCGCCACGATCCCGAACCGCAGCCGTCGCCGTGCAGCTTGCATGGGCCGACCGTCCGCATCCTGCAGGAACACCGCTGATCGCGCGCCGGGGCGCGCCCCGGGCGGGCTGCCGCAAGGATCGCGCCGCCGGCGGTCAGTCCAGCTCGAGCGTGACCGGGCAGTGGTCCGAGCCCATGACGTGCGGCAGGATGCCGGCCGCCCGCAGCCGCGGGCGCAGGGCCGCCGAGGCCAGGAAGTAGTCCAGGCGCCACCCGACGTTCTTCTCGCGGACGCCCTTGCGGTTGCTCCACCAGGTGTAGTGCCCGCCGCCCGTCTCGAACGCGCGGAAGGTGTCGATGAAGCCGGCGGCCAGCAGCCGGTCGAAGCCCGCGCGCTCCTCGTCCGTGAAGCCGGCGTTGCCGCGATTGGGGCCGGGGTTCGCCAGGTCGATCTCGCGGTGCGACACGTTCAGGTCGCCGCAGAAGACCACGGGCTTGGACTTCTCGAGCCGGCGCACGAAGCGCAGGAACTCGGGGTCCCAGGCCTCACAGCGGTAGTCCAGGCGCGTCAGCTCGCGCTGCGCGTTGGGCGTGTACACCGTCACCAGGAACAGGTCCTCGTACTCGGCGGTCAGGACGCGGCCCTCGCCGTCGTGCTCGGCCAGGCCGAGGCCCGGGAACACGTGCAGCGGCGGCCGGCGCGTCAGGATGGCGGTGCCCGAGTAGCCGGCCTTGAGCGCCGGGTTCCAGTGCATCGTCCAGCCCGGCCAGCGCGCCTCGACCTGCGTGGCGTGGGCGCGCACCTCCTGCAGGCAGATGGCGTCGGCGCCGCTCTGGGCCACGAAGTCGGCGAAGCCCTTCTCGAGGCAGGCGCGCAGGCCGTTGACGTTCCACGAGACGAATTTCATGCGTTCCACCCGGGTCGGGGACAGGCGGCGGCCGGCGGCCGCGGCGACGGCGAAGGGGGCATGATGCCTGCATCGGCGCGCGGCCGCAAGGCGGGCCCAGCTTTCGCTGGCGGCCCCGCGCCGATTGCCCGACAATGCCCCGGCAGGGCGCCGTCGGTGGCGCCCCGGGAAGGGACGTCCATCGCCATGGCCACCGCCGCGCGCCCTCCCCTGTGGCGCCGCCTCGAGAAGCCCGGCACCGTCGCCGCGATGATCGTCGGCGTGTCGCTGCTCCACTACAGCACCGCGATGCACATCCACGAGGCGCACGGCATCTACCGGCGCCTGTACTACTTCCCCATCATCCTGGCGGCGTTCCGCTACGGCGCGCGCGGCGGGCTGGCGGCGGCATTCGCCACCTGCGCGTTCTACGCCCCCCACGCCTTCGGCCTGATCGGTTTCGACCCCGCCTTCACGCTCGAGAAGTCGCTCGAGATGGCGCTCTACTTCGCCGTCGGCCTGGTCTCGGGCGTGCTGGTCGATCGCGAGCACGCCACGCAGCGGCAGCTGCGCCGCACGCTCGACGAGCGCGACCGCATGGCCGGCGAGCTTGTGCGTTCCGAGCGCCTGGCGGCGGTCGGCCGGTTGTCGGCCGGCCTGGCGCACGAGATTCGCAACCCGCTGGCCAGCATCTCGGGCGCCTCGGAGGTGCTGGGCGATGACTTTCCGGCCGGGCACCCGAAGGCGGGCCTGGTGGGCATCCTGCGCGACGAGAGCCGGCGGCTGAACGACGTGCTGACGCGCTTCCTGGCCTTCGCGCGTGGCGCGCCGGGCCCCGCCGCTCCGTTCGACCTGGCCGCCGAGGCCGAGGCGGTGGCCGAGCTGGCGCGGCAGCGCGACGCCGGCACGGTCGTGGAATTCGCGGCAACCGCGCCCGGCCTGCCCCTCGCGCTGGGCAACCGCGAGCAGGTGCGCCAGGCGCTGCTGAACCTGGCGCTCAACGGCCTGGCCGCGGCCGGGCCCGGCGGACGCGTCGAGCTGCGCGTCGGGCTCGAGGGCGACGGCACGGTTGCCTGCCGCGTCACCGACACCGGTCCCGGGTTCAGCGACGAGGCGGCCGCGAACTTCGGCACGCCGTTCTACACGACCACCGCCGGCGGCACGGGCCTGGGGCTGGCCACCAGCCTGCGGCTGGTCGAAGACCTCGGCGGCACGCTCACTCTCGACCGCAGCGCGCCCGGCGGCTGCGTCGTGCTGCGGCTGCCGGCCGCCTCCGTTGCGGCGAAAGGCTGAACCATGGCCCGCATCCTGGTCATCGACGACGACAAGAGCCTGCGCGAGGTCGTGCGCTTCATGCTCGCCGAGGCCGGCCACGAGGTGCTGCTGGCCGGCGACGGCACCGAGGGCCTGGCGCGCCTGGACGAGGCGCCCGACCTGGTCCTGTCCGACATCCGCATGCCGAAACTGGACGGCATGGAGGTGCTGCGGCGCGTGCGCGAGGCGGCCGCCACCGCGCCGCCGGTCATCATGCTGACCGCGCACGGCACGGTCGAGCAGGCCGTGGCGGCGATGAAGCTGGGCGCGTTCACGTACCTGCTGAAGCCGTTCGCGCGCGATGAACTCGTCCTGTCCGTCGAGCAGGCGCTGCACGCCAGCCGCCTCGAGCACGACAACGAGCGCCTGCGAGGGCTGCTGCGGCGCGGTCCGGGCGACGGCGGCCTGCTGTACCGCTCGGCGGCCATGGAACGCCTGGTCCAGGCCCTTCGCCAGGCCGCCCCCAGCGACGCCAGCGTACTGCTCGTCGGCGAGAGCGGCACCGGCAAGGAGCTGGCGGCGCGCGCCCTGCACGATCTGTCGGCGCGCTGGGACAAGCCCTTCGTGGCGGTCAACTGCGGCGCCATCCCCGGCGAGCTGGTCGAGTCCGAGCTGTTCGGCCACGCCCGCGGCGCCTTCACCGGCGCCGACCGCGCCAGCCCCGGCCGCATCCGCGCGGCCGACGGCGGCACCCTGTTCCTGGACGAGGTGGCCGAGCTGCCCCTGGCCGTCCAGCCGAAGCTGCTGCGCGTGCTCGAGACGCGGCAGGTCGACCCCGTCGGCGCGGCCGCGCCGGTGGTCGTCGACTTCCGCCTGGTCTGCGCCACGCACCGCGACCTCGAGCAGGAGGTGGCCGCCGGTCGCTTCCGCGAGGACCTCTGGTACCGCCTGAACGTGGTGCCCCTGGCGTTGCCGCCGCTGCGCGAGCGCCCCGAGGACGTCGCCCTGCTGTGGGAGCACTTCACGCTGCTGCACGCCGGCCCGGGTGTCGCCTCCGAACCCGCCCTGGTCGCCGCCCTGGCCGCCCTGCCCTGGCGCGGCAACGTGCGCGAACTCAAGAACGTCAACCAGCGCCTGGTGCTCATGCGCCGCGGCGACACCCTGACCGCTGCCGCCCTCCACGAACTGGCCCCCAACGCCGGCGGCCTCGCGCCCGCCGCCGCCACCCCCACCGAACCCGGCGGCGGCCTGCCCCTGGGCCCGCTCCCTGCCGACGGCCTGTCCCTCATCGAGCTGGAAAAAGAGGTCATCCGCCGCGCCCTGGCCCTCTGCGGCGGCAACCAGAGCCGCACCGCCGCCTACCTGGGGATCCCGCGCCACGTCCTGCTGTACCGCCTCTCCAAGTTCGACATCGGCTGACGCTGGTGGGACACAGCGATGTCGGCGGGCAGTCCTCGCGCCTTCGGCGCTGCGGATAGCCCGCCAACATCGCTGTGTCCCACCACCGGCACCCGTGCCGTGCGAGGCGGCACAGCAAGCCGTCAGGCAGGCGCGAAGGCAGTGCTGCTGTGGCGTGCCCAGCCGGTCTCCGACGAATGATGCTGCTCAACCCCCCGAGCGTAGCGACGGGGCGCACACAAACAACACGTGGCGGGC
>CAINDZ010000240.1 GCA_903847545.1 uncultured bacterium
CTGCATGGCCGCACGCTGGGCGTGTACGCGTTCGGGCACATCGGCGCCGCGGTGGCGCGCGTGGGCCGCGCGTTCGGCATGGACGTGGTGTGCTGGGGGCGCGAGGGCTCGCTGGCGCGTGCCGCGGCCGAGGGGTTCGCCGCCGCGCCCGACCGCGCCTCGTTCTTCGCGGGGGCCGACGTGCTGACGCTGCACCTGCCGCTGAAGGCCGACACGCGCGGCATCGTCACCGCGGACGACCTGGCGCTGATGAAGCCCGACGCGCTGCTCGTGAACACGAGCCGGGCGCCGCTCATCGCCCCGGGGGCGCTGGCCGCGGCGCTGCGGCGGGGGCGGCCGGGGTTCGCGGCGGTCGACGTGTACGAGGACGAGCCTGTGACGGGCGCGGCGCACGAGTTGCTGGCGCTGGACAACGTCTTGTGCACGCCGCACCTGGGCTACGCCGAGACGGGGACGCTGGCCTCGCTGTACGCGACGGCCGTCGAGCAGCTGCTGGCCTTCGCGGCGGGCGCGCCGTGCGACGTGGTGGAGGGCGGGGCGGCGGGGTAGGGGCGCGCTCATTGCGCCGGCGCAAGCGGCGGAGCACGGCCTGACTTGGGACTTGAAATTATTCGAGTTGAGATGAATAATTATTCGAGTATGACCCAAAAACACTCAACATTCAGCTATTTTGTTGTTCGACAGCAACTTGTCGACAGGTTGGCGGAGCCCGCGCCTATGCGCATCCAGCTACTGGCAGGCCCCAGGCAGGTGGGCAAGACGACGCTGCTGCTGGAACTCGCAGGGGGACTGGGGAACCGGGCCCTGTACCTGGCCGGTGACAGCCCGGAAGCGGCAGCGCCGGGGGCCTGGGAGCGGTTGTGGCAGCAGGCGCAGGCGGTCGCCGGTCGCGAAGCGGCGCGAGGCGGAGCCGTGGTACTGCTCGACGAGGTGCAGCATTTCCCCGGCTGGTCGGCGCGCCTGAAGGGCGAATGGGACCGCGTGCTGCGCCTGGGGTTGCCCGTTCATGTCGTGGCAAGCGGATCGTCTGCCTTGCACCTGGGCGAGGGCTCGCGCGAAAGCCTGGCGGGACGGTTCGAGCGCCTGACGCTGTCGCACTGGAGCGCCGCCGCAGTGGCGCAGGCGTTCGGGCTGGGTCGCGACGAGGCCGTCGACCTTATCGTCAACGGTGGCGCGTATCCGGGCGCGGTCGCGCTGCGAGGCCAACGCGAGCGGCAGCGCGCCCACCTCCGCGATGCGATCGTCGAGCCGGCGATCGGGCGCGACATTCTCTCACTCGCCGCCGTGCGCAGGCCCGGCCTGCTGCGGCAGGTTTTTGCGGCGGCCGTCTCGGCGCCGGCGCAGGTCGTCACCCTGCAGAAGATGCAGGGATTGCTCGCGGATCGCGGCGCTCTGGAGACGATCTCGCATTATCTGCACCTGCTCGAGGACGCTTTCCTGGTGGCGGGCTGCGAGCGCCCGGCGAAGCGCGCACTGCGGCGCCGCGCCTCTCCCCCGAAACTGGTGGTGCTGAATAACGCATTGATGGCCGCGATGGATCCGCGCGGCGCTCCGGATCGCGCGCGCGAGCCGGACCGCTACGGCGCCTGGGTCGAGAACGCGTGCCTGGCCTTCGCCTGGAACGCAGGCCAGCAGGTTCGCTACTGGCGCGAGGAGCCGCTCGAGGTCGACGCGGTGCTCGACGGCTCGTGGGGGCCGCTTGCGCTCGAGGTCAAGACGGGGCCCTTCGGCGCGAGCGACTTGCGCGGCCTGTTCGAGTTCACGAGGCGCAACCCGGGATACCGGCCCCTGGTCCTGTGCGATCCGTCGCACGTCGATGCGGCGCTCCGTTGCGGCGTGGAGGCCATGCCGTGGGCCGATTTCCTGTGGGGCGGGCCGCAGGACTGAGGCGGCGACGCGCGGCGCCCTGCCGCAATCCGCTTGGCACCGCGCCCCGGATGCGCTATCATGGATGGGTGCCCGCCGCCCCGGGAGCCCTTCCCGAGCGCGCCGGCGGAACACGTGTCGGCCGCGACGCCCCTGATGGGCGCAGGCCGGCTTCCCCAGACAGACATTTCCTTCATCGTTTGGAACGGTTCCGCATGTCCGAAACCACCACTGGCGTCCTGGACCTCTCCCAGAAGGGGGACGGATTCCTGCGCAACCCGGCCAAGTC
>CAINDZ010000241.1 GCA_903847545.1 uncultured bacterium
CTAGATGATGTCCGCGAACTCGCGCTCGGCCTTCGTGAAGTAGCGCAGCCCCAGCAGCAGCACGACCACGCCCACGCCCAGGGCGGCGCCCAGGCCCGCCCACGGCAACGCGCGCCCGCCCAGCGCGGTCGCGCGGAAGGCTTCGACGACCGCGGCCATCGGGTTCAGCATCAGCCACGGGCGGTACTGCTCGGGCACCTTGGACACGGGATAGATGATGGGCGTCAGGAACATCCACATCTGCATCAGGAACGGCACGGCGTACTTCACGTCGCGGTAGCGCACGTTGAGCGTGGCCAGGATGACGCTGGCCCCCAGGGCGAGCACGACCACCAGCGGCACGAGCAGGGGCCACAGCAGCAGCGTCCAGGCCAACGGCTGTCCGTAGGCCAGCATCAGCGCGAAGCCGACCAGCGAGGCGATGAGGAAGTCCGGCAGCAGGCTCAGCACGCCCGCCAGCGGGATGATGGTGCGCGGGAACCACACCTTGGTCAGCAGCTGGCTGTTGTTGACCAGGCTGTTGGACGCGTAGCCGACGGCGCCCGCGAAGTAGGTCCACACCGTCATGCCCAGGTAGGTGAACACCGGGTAGGGCACGCCGTCGCTCGGCATCCGCGCCATCTTGCCGAAGAGGACGAAGAAGATGAGCGTGCTGGCCAGCGGCTGGATGACCGCCCACGCCACGCCCAGCGCGGTCTGCTTGTAGCGCACCTTCAGGTCGCGCCAGACCATGAAGTAGAGCAGCTCGCGATGGGCCCAGAATTCCTGGAAGCCGCTTCGTTGCATCGGCATCATCCCCGCGGGCGGCGCCCCGGCCGCCCCGTCTCGTGTGGTCCCGCGCCGGCGATCACCGCCGGCCATCGATCATCCTCACCGGCCCGCCGCGGCGAGCAGTTCCTCGAGCCGGCGCGCGCGCGCGTCCCAGGTGAAATGCCCGAGCACGCGGCGGCGGCCGGCGCGGCCCATCTCGTCACGTCGCGCCGCCGAACCCAGGCAGGCCAGCAGGTCCGCCGCCAGCCCCTCGACATCGCCCGGCTCGCGCAGGCAGCCCGTCTCCCCGGGCACCACGATCTCGGGCATGCCCCCCACCCGCGTGGCCACCACCGGCAGCCCCGTCGACATGCCCTCGACGAGGGCCATGCCGAACGACTCGCTGTACGACGGGTTGGCCAGCACGTCGGCCTGCGCGTACAGCCCGGGCAGGTCGACCTGCGGCACCGCGCCGAAGAAACGGACGCGCCCGGCCAGCGCCCCCTGCCCCGCGCGCCGGCGCAGCCAGGCCTGGTAATCGGTGCACACCGTGCCGTCGTAGTATGCCGCCAGCGCCCGCACGCGCGGGTCGGCGCTGATCCCCACGATGTAGTCGCGGGGCAGCGTCGACGGCGGCCCCACCAGGTCCAGCCGCGCGTGCGGCAGCTCGCGGCAGACCAGGTCCATCGCCTCGAGCAGCGTGTGCACGCCCTTCTCGGGCGACAGCCGCCCCACGAACAGCACCGCCTCGGGCCGGCGCCCGGCGCGGGCCGGCGCCGCATCGGCGAATTCCTCCACGTCGCACCCGTTGTGCAGCGCGTGGCAGCGCCCCTCCACCTGCGGGTGCGCGCCCCGGACCAGGTTGGCGATGTGGGCGCTGGTCCCGGTCACCAGGTCCGCGTGCAGCAGGCGGCGGCGCACCAGCCCTGCCGGGAACTGCGTCAGCCACTCGCAGTGCATCTCCAGCGCCAGCCGCGCGCGGGGCGCCACCCGCCGGAACACCGGCAGGAAGTTGGAGAAGTTCAGCGCGACCACCCAGTCGTGGCGCCCGCCCCGCAGCTGCCGCGCCACCGCGCGCGCATACGCGCCGTGGTACAGCCCCGACCTGATCACCGCGTCGGGCGGGATGCGGTTGGGGTACTTCGCCACGAAGGCCAGCACCTGCGGGTCGGGCCAGTCGTCGACCAGGCGGTAGTCGATGCCGTCGTCCGGGATGCTCCCGGGCGGGTTGTGGCGCCGGTTGACGAAGTAGGTGACGTCGTGGCGGGACGCCAGGCGCCGCGCCGTCTGCCAGGTCAGGTGCCCCAGCGAGTTGCGCAGCGGGGGCAGCGCCTCGTCGAACGGTTGCGCCACGAAGGCGATGCGCATGCAGGCTCCCCCCGGCGCCCGCTCACGGACGGCCGGCCATCCCCTCCCGGCCATTGGGGCCCGGGCTCGCCAACTCGATTGTTCAAAATGGGTTCGGCCAATGACCGCCCATCTTAAGTCCAGTCGCCGGGGGCCGCCATCAGGGGCCGCCCGGCGTGCAACGGATCTGCCAACGGCCTTCGGCCGCCAGGCCAACGTCGTCGGTCGCCGTCAGGGTCAGCCAATGGTCCCCGGGTTCGGCCGCGGTCGGCAGTTCCACCAGGACGCGGTCGCGCAGCGGGTCCGGCTCCACCAACAGCGACGCCCCATCCCAGGTAGCCCGCAGGCTGGCCGGATCGATGCCGGACCCGGTGTCACGCAGGGGCACGGCCAGGATCTCCCACCGCGGTGGCGTCACGCCCTCGCAACCGGGACCGTAGCCGGGATGGGGTCGCGCCACGGCGGGGGCCGGGCCGAGGACCGGCGGCATCGTGTCGCGCAGCGCCGCGTGGAGGCCGCGCGCCTCCAGGGCCAGGCGCCGGGGGCCGCCGGCAACAGACGGCGTCAGCAGGCGGCCGGCCGGCTGCCAACGGCTGCCGTCCCAGCGGTACATCCGGACGGCGGGGTCCAAGGGCCCGGCCGCCGGGTCCCCGAGTGCCGCTTCGGGGACCTCCACCCGCGGCGCGCCGTCGACCGGCCACCCGGCCGCCTCCCAGCGGACCCCGCCCGGGGCGAGCCGTTGCAGACCCTGCCGGGCCGCGGCGGCGACTTGGCTGGTGTCCAGGTCGGCCCCGGCGGCGAGCAGCACCACGGGGATCAGAAAGGCGGGGTCATCGGCGGGGCCCAGGCGGGCCGCCGCCAGGCACCCGGAGCCCTCAGGTATCACATCAAGAAAGGGCTTCAATATGATGTTTTCATTGCTGTTGCAGGCAACTCGCATTTCGACGGAGTCGCGCTTCCAGTCCGCTGACGTCACCCGCGGCCCGCCATCCCCGCCGGCCGGGCCTCCCACCTCGAGGTCCCAGGCCGCCGATGCGCGGTTCCCGGCCCGGTCAATGGCTTCCAGGCGGCAGTGATGGCGCCCCGGCGCCAGTCCATGGCCCTCCGGGCCGTGGAACCACAGGGCGCCCTCGCGCCCGGTCACGGGATCGGCGGGGTCGGTGTGCAGCCATTGCTCGCGCACGGGGCCGCACTCGAGCCACTCCAGGCGCTGCCTGGCGTTCTGCTCGAACGTGAAGCGCTCGTTGGTGTGCTGGAAGACGACCTGCCCATCCAGGCTCAGTTCCAGCCGCCACGGCTCCAACCGGTGCCCGGCCGGGTCGGTGGCCTCGACAACGCGGGCGCTGAAGGCCACCGGGCCGCTCACGGACAGGACCGGGACCGCGCCGCCGGCCGGCGCGTCCAGGCGCCAGGCGTCATTCGTGCCGTTCACGCGCGCCGCAGTCCCGGCGGGCAGGGCGCGCACATGGACGATGACCGGGGCGATGGTGTCACGCACCGCGAAGCCGGCCGCCTGCGGGTCAACGGGCGCGCCGTCGGCGTCGCGCACCTCGAAGTGCAGGTGCGGACCCGTGGTCCCGGTCTGGCCGGTCAGCCCCACCACCTCGCCGGCCCGCAGCGGCAGCTCGCCGGCCGCACATTCCAGGTCGATGCGCCAGGCCCCCGACTGTTCCTGGGCGGCGCGCACGCGGGCAGCCAGGCGGTCGTTGAAGCGGCCCAGGTGCGCGTACACGTAGGTCCGGCCCGAGGCGCCGCGCAGGTACGCCACCTTGCCGTAGCCGGCCGACGACACGCGCACGCGCTCGACCCAGCCATCCTCGACGGCGCGCGCCGGGAAGCCCTCCTGCTCGCGGGTCTTGAAGTCGAGACCGGCGTGGAAGCGGCCGCCGCGGTACTCCATGAAGTTGCTGGTCAGCCAGTGCGCGGGCAGGTCCAGGGGCCAGCGGACGGCGGGCGTCGGCGCCGGGCCCACTTCCCCGCCGGCCGGCGCAGCCAGAAAAAGGGCAAGTGCCGCCAGGATCAGCCGATACGGATGTCGGGCCTGGTGCATGCGGGTCGGTCCTTGGCCGGGTTGCGGACGGCGGGCTGGACGGACTCTACACCGCGATCGGACAGGGGACAAGACGCGAGCCGGGCGCTAACATGACCACGGGCCGCCGGGAGCGGCCCGCGGAAACACCCGCCGGCGCCCCGCGCGCCGCGGGCCCCAAGACCAGGGAGGGATCCCCGTGGACGTCAACAACGGTCACTGGCTCGATGACGACCGTGCCATCCCCGTCCCCGCCGGCCGCAGCTTCCTGCTCGACACCAACGTCCTGCTGCACGACGCCGACAGCCTGCACGCGTTCGAGGAACACAACCTCATCCTGACGATCGACGTGCTCGAGGAGCTCGATCGCTTCAAGCGCGGCAACGACGAGAAGGGCCGCAACGCGCGGCGCGTCATCCGCGACATCGACGCATTGCGCGACGGCTGCTCGCTGAGCCAGGGCGTGGCGCTGCCCGGCGGCGGCAAGCTCTACATCCTCATCCGCAGCTTCGCCGACTGCCTGCCCACCGGCATGGACAAGAGCGTGCCGGACAACCGCATCCTGGCGACCGCGTTCGCCATGCACAAGGCCGGCGCCGACGTCACCTTCGTCACGAAGGACATCAACGCGCGCGTGAAGGCCGACGCGCTGGGCATCCGGGCCGAGGATTTCCTGAACCGCGTCGTCAACTTCGACGAGCTGTACACCGGCTGGAGCGAGCACGTCGTGGCCGACGAGGTGGTCAACGCGTTCTACGCCGGGCAGCCCGTGAACGTGGGCGTGCCGCTGTGCCCGAACGAGTGCGTGCTGCTGAAGTCGGAGAGCAACCCGAAGCACACCGCGCGCGGCATCTTCCGCGCCGACAGCGGCGCCATCGAGGCGCTGCAGCACGGCGACAGCCGCCCCTGGGGCCTGGGCGCCCGGAACCTGCAACAGCAGTTCGCGCTGGAGCTGCTGATGCGCGAGGACATCCGCCTGGTGACGATGCTGGGCCAGGCCGGCACCGGCAAGACGCTGCTGGCGCTGGCGGTGGGCCTGCAGATGGTGGCCGAGGAGAAGCGCTACCGGCGCATCATGGTCTCGCGGCCGATCATGCCGCTGGGCAAGGACATCGGCTACCTGCCGGGCTCGAAGGACGAGAAGCTGTCCAGCTGGATGCAGCCCGTCTCGGACAACCTGCAGTTCCTGGTGGACCCGAAGCTGGAGCATGCCGGCGACAAGGTGCAGTACCTGTACGACACCGGCGTGGTCGAGGCCGAGGCCGTCACCTACATCCGCGGCCGCAGCCTGCCGAAGCTGTTCATCATCATCGACGAGGCGCAGAACCTGACGCCGCACGAGGTCAAGACCGTGGTCAGCCGCGCCGGCGAGGACGCGAAGGTGATCCTGACCGGCGACGCCTACCAGATCGACAACCCGTACCTCGACGCGTCGTCGAACGGCCTGACGTACGTGGTCGAGCGGTTCAAGAACCACGCGATCCACGGGCACATCACGCTGGCCAGGAGTGAGCGCTCGGAGCTGGCCTCGCTGGCGGCGGAGCTGCTGTAGCGCCGGCGATGCGTCGGCACGAACGAGGCGGCCGGCCCGAGGGGGCCGGCCGCCTTCGTTCCAGGGCGCGGGCGGCGCGCTACTTTGCCGCCGCCGACGTGTCGGCGGCCGCCGGCGCCGGCCGGGCCCGCTCGGCCAGCAACTGACGCAACTGGCCGAACAGGCAGGCGTTGGCGCGCTTGACGGCGCGCGTCAGGTTGCGGTTGACCATCTCCTGGTCCGGGCGCGCCGTCGGCGTGACGTAGCTGCGCTCGTTGATCTCGCCGTAGCACGACTTCTGCCACACGATGTCGCCCGTGCGGTCGCGCAACGTCAGGCGCACCTCGGCCTCGGCCCGGTTGTTCGTCGGGACGGGGATGGCCATCATGCCGGCCAGGGCCCCGGCGATGCCCGTCTTGAGGCTGTTGTCGCCGCCGCCACCGATGAACGCGCCCGCCGCGCCGCCGATCAGTCCCGTCACCGCGTACGAGGTGACCGAGCGCTGCAGCGTGCACGTGAACGACATGAGGTCGGCCGAGAGCCGGTAGTCGGCCTGCGCCGCCAGCGGCACCAGCACGACCAGGCCGGTCTGCTCGAGGTCCTGCGCCAGGGCCTCGGCGTACAGCGTGGTCGCCGGCGCCTCCCAGGCGTTGTCCTTCGGGAACGTGATCTTGAGGAAGTGCCCCTCGCCCTTGCGCTGCACCGGCGGGCGCATGTCGGTGACCGTATCGATGTACACGGCCGGCGTGCGGCTGCCGACCAGCGACAGGTCCAGCTTCTCGTTCGGGTAGATGAACGTGATGCGCTGGCTGCCGCAACCGGCGACCAGGGCCAGGGCCGCCACGGTCGCCGCCAGCGCCGCCGCCAGCGCCGTCGTCCGCATCCATGAGTTTCGCGTCATCGGCACTTCCTCGCCTTCACGTAGCCACCCGCCTGCGCGGCCCGGCCCCGCGGGCCGCGCCGTCCCCCAAAGTTACGGATCGATCACCTGCAGGGCCAGCCCCGGCCGCAGGCCCAGCAGCGCGGCCGCGTCCCCGCCGGGCACGGCGACCTCGAGCGTCCCGCCGCTGCCCCAGTACCAGAACGGCAGGCCGGCGGGCGCATCCGCGTAGCAGGCGTGCGGGCCCGCCACCGGCGTGCCGGCCACGGCGAGGCGCGCCCCGGCCGCCAGCCGGAGGCCCGCC
>CAINDZ010000242.1 GCA_903847545.1 uncultured bacterium
ACCTGGTTGACCAGTTCGACGACGCCGGCGTCCTGGGCCTTCTGCTGGGCGTCGTCCTGCAGCGCGGCGTCCAGCGCCGTGGTCTCGCGGACCTCGTCGACGACGCGGTCGACGATGCTGCTCACGTGACGTGAGCCCTCGGCGCGCCGGTAGTTGGCGTCACGCACGCGCTTGAGCGTGCCGGTGGGGCCGAAGATGACGTCGATGACCAGGTTGCGTTCCGAGGCGATGCGCGTCAGGCGGTCGCGGGTCTCGATGTCCAGGGGGTCGGCCATGGCGACCGTCAGCACGCCCTCGCTGATGCGGATGGGCACGATGTCGCGTCGCGTGGCGAATTCATAGGAGACCAGGTCGAGCGCTTCGCTCGTGATCTCGTCCTTGGCGGGGTCGAACGAGCGCACGCCGAGCTGCTTGGACAGCGCGCCGAAGAGATCGGACTCGTCGATCAGGCCGCGACGCGCGAGGATCTCGCCGAGGCGCTCCCGCGTCTCGTGCTGCTCGGCCAGGGCCTCGCGCAGCTGCTCGGCCGTGATCTTGCCCTCGGCAACGAGGATGTTGCCGATGGACGAGGTCTCCTTAACCTTCTGCATCCTTGCGTACTCCTCAGGATGGCCGCCCGGACGGGGCGCCTTCGGGGCGTTCCGCCGCTGACACTGCGTCACTTACCATCGGCGCAGAATCGGCCGGCTTTACCGCCGGACTGCAAGGAGATGGCCAAGGAAGGGGGTGGGGGAGCGGCCTGGCGGTCGGTCGGGAGCTGACGCCGGGGGTGCGCGCGCAAGGCGTGGCGCAAAAGAGGTGATTTCTTGTCATGTCGACACGGGTCAGGGGATGTGCCGGACATGATTCTTACATGGATAGTGCTAATGACGTCATTTCGCGCGCATCAGGTCGGGCCTGGTCCGGCATTCCCGGCCCGGTCTTTTTTGCCTGCGGCCCGTAAACGCCACCGTCGCAATCCGCTTTAATCCTGACCAATGATCAAGGGGGCGCGCGGGTCGGCAGGCCAAAATCTGCCGCTACGGGTTCCGATTTGCCCACCCCCGGGTGCCGCTCCATATTCGTCGCAGCCCGTCCGAACGGTCCCCTGTTTCCTGCCAGGTGGTGTCCCGGATGTTCAATCGCATGATCGTCGCCATGTTGCCGATGGTGCCCAAGGCCATCATCCGCAAGGTCTCCCGTCGCTACATCGCCGGCGACAAGCTGCCCGACGCGATCGACACGGCGGCGCGGCTGTCTCAGCAGGAGGGCGCGTGGTCGACCATCGACGTGCTCGGCGAGTTCGTGCAGGAGCGCAGCGTCGCCCTGAAGAGTAAGGCCGAGAGCCTTGAGGTGCTTGACGCGATCAACGCGCAGAAGCTGCACGGCGCGGCGGGGCTGTCTCTGAAGCCGACGAGCCTGGGGCTGGGCATCGACGAGGACTTCGGCACCGACAACATCCGCGAAGTCGTCGCGCGCGGCCGCGATCTGGGCGTTTTCGTGAACATCGACATGGAGAACAGCCCGTACACCGACGCCACGCTGCGCGCCTTCCGCAAGCTGCGCGAAGAGGGCTTCACGAACGTGGGCGTGGTGATCCAGGCGATGCTGCGGCGCAGCGAGGACGACGTGCGCTCGCTCGTCGAGTACAAGCCGACCGTGCGCCTGTGCAAGGGCATCTACAAGGAAGCGCGGACCATCGCGTTCACCGACCGCGAGGAAGTGCGCGCGCACTACCGCAAGCTGCTGCGCATCATGGTCGACGGCGGCTTCCATCCCGCCATCGCCACGCATGACGACGCGCTGATCGACGACGCGCGCGCGCTGATCGCCGAGCGCGGCCTGGCGAAGGACCAGTACGAGTTCCAGATGCTGCTGGGCGTGCGCGAGAACGTGCGCCGGCGCATCCTGGCCGACGGGCACCACCTGCGCGTGTATGTGCCGTTCGGCGAGGACTGGTACGGCTACTCGACGCGGCGGCTGAAGGAGAACCCGGAGATGGCCGGGATGATCGCCAAGGCCGTGCTGCTGGGATCGCGCTAGGCGCCTGCGGCATAAAGGAAAAGGATGACCGGCGGCGGCGCGATTAGCCTCGCGAGCGCCGCCCGGTTCCCGCCGCCCGACTGCACACCACTCCAACCCATTGGTATTGTGCGAGTTGCGCTGGCGCGACGGGGTCGTCCCGGTGCGCTGCCGCCGCCGGCGTGGCTGCCGGGAGGGTTTCGCCATGTGATTTGGAAAAATAATCCGAATCGTAACTCATTGTATTTACGGGAATCCGTATTTGCGAATCAGAGATTTACCTATGTCGCCTTGAAAAGTTCCCGTATGGTCGGCTATCCTTCGCCATCTGAACCCGAAGGAGCGCGGCGAGGGACAAGGAGGTCTCCCTGATCGGAGAACTCCATGCTCGCGAACTGGGCCAGCGCCCCCCAGACACTCGTCCCCGTTGCCGCCGGCGCCGCCGTGATCGTGGCGCTGACGCGTCTGGTCCGCTGGCGGGCCGACGGGGGCGGCGCCGTCGCCGTCCGGGAGCCCGAACCCCAGCCCGCCTACCGCCGCTGGATCCGCGACCTCGGTCGCCTGCTGCCCGAGCTCATCGTCGAGACCGACACCCGCGGCGTCATCCTGCTGGTCCATGACGGCTCGTGCGCGCCTGCCGCCTCCTCGGTCGGTTCGGCCCTCGAGGGCGAGCCGATCGCCGAACTGGTGCATCCCGCACAGCGCGACGCGTTCCTGGCGCTGCTCGACAGCGCCCGGCGCGGGCTGGTGCCCACGACCGGCGAGTTCGACCTGGCGTTGGCCGGGCACGACGCGGCGCCGGCGCGCGTCATCGCGGCGCCGATCATCGGCGACGGCGCCAACGAGGTCCGCGGGCTGCGCTGCGTCTTCACCGACATCAGCTCCGAGCG
>CAINDZ010000243.1 GCA_903847545.1 uncultured bacterium
CCAACCGGAGGTGCCCCATGCGCCGCAATCCGAACCGCGCCCTGTTCGGCGGGCTCATCCTGCTCGCGACACTGTCCGCCCTCACGTTCACGCTCGTCCAGGCCGCCGAAGACGGCGCAACCGCCGCCCCGGCGGAAAAGGCGCGGCAGCTCGACGGCAAGGACCTCTTCAAGACCAGCTGCAAGGTCTGCCACGGCCCGAAAGCCGCCGCCGGAACCTACACGCCGATGTCGCTCATCTCCGAGCAGTGGGTCGACTTCTTCGACGGCACCTACGCCGAGACGCATGCCAAGGTCGCGGCTCCCGACACCACCGCCGGCAAGACCGTCACCGAGTCCATCGACAAGGACGCGCTCGAGGCGATTCGCAAGTTCTGCGTCGACCACGCCGCGGACAGCGAGCAGCCCATGACCTGCGGTTGAGCCTTGTCGCTCCATCGATCGAGGCAGGACCGGAACCGGACCCACACCCAACGGAGGCATCCATGAACCGCAGGCTCGTCACCATGGCCGCCGCACTGCTGGCCGTCACGTTCGCCGCCGGCGCCGCGCTGGCCGAGAAGACCGTCGAGGAGCGCATCAAGGCGCTCGAGAAGAAGATCCAGACGCTGCAGGTCAACGACGTCAAGGACCACCTGCAGTGGGGCGGCGACCTGCGCGTCGAGGCCCACTCCCTGACCGGCGAGATTCCCGACTACGTCGACGGCATGCGCATGCAGGCGCTCTTCTTCGGCACGATGTTCTACATGGACCCGAATTTCGGGGCCGGCGCGCCCATCACGTCGACGGCCGACATCGACAACCACATCGCCGCGAACTATGCGAACTTCCAGCTCTTCCAGGGCATGACCACGTTCGCGGACGTGAAGGCCTGGGTGCAGGGCGCGATGGCCGACCCCGTCATGGGCCCGGCCATGATGCAGATGATGCAGATGTACGCGGCCGACGCCTACCGCGCCGGCTTCAAGACCGACAACGACATCCTGTACACCACGCGCCTGCGCCTGAACTTCGACGCCGACGTCGCGGACAATGTCAGCTTCACGGGTCGCATGTCCATGTACAAGCCCTGGGGCGCCTCGACGCAGACCGGCATGTTCAACGGGCAGGCCTCGACCCTGAACACCGACGCGAACTGGCCGGGGGTGCCCGGCGACGCGACGCTGAAGGTCGACCGCGCCTACTTCACCTGGAACAACCTGGGCGGCAAGCCCGTGTACCTGAGCCTCGGGCGGCGCCCGAGCACCGAGGGCCCGCCGCTGCACCTGCGCCACGACGAGATGCGCGCCGGCACGCCGATGGGCACGATCATCGACTTCCAGTTCGACGGCGCCACGCTGGGCTGGCACGCCGCCGAGAACTCGACCGTGCGCGCCTGCTACGGCCTCGGCTACGAGTCGCAGTACGGACAGGGCCTGGTCGACGCCGAGACCGCGCTCAAGGACGCCCAGTTCTTCGGCTTCAACATCGACGCCTGGGACACCCCGAAGATGCAGATCCAGACCACCCTGGCGCGCGCGTTCGACATCACCGACGGCTTCGACGGCCAGATCATCCTGCCGAACAACCCGGTCAGCGGCCAGCCGATGCCCGGCCCGATCGTCACCCGCTTCAGCCCCTCGGCTAACCTGGGCGACTTCGACATCGCCTCGGTGCTGCTGTCGCGCACCGACGGGCAGGTCGACTGGTTCGCGACCGGCAGCTGGTGCAAGAGCCGTCCCGAGGACGTCACCGGCCCGTTCGGCGGCCTGCTCTGCGACCCGTACGACACCCCCGAGTCGCAGACCGGCTCGATGTACTACCTCGGCGCCCGCTACAACCTGAAGAACGGCAAGACCAAGCTGGGCCTCGAGTGGAATCACGGCTCGCAGTACTGGTTCAACTTCACGCCGGCGCAGGACGACATCCTCGGCGCCAAGACCGGCACGCGCGGCAGCGTGACCGAGGCGTACGTCACGCACCGCATCGCCCCCAAGTTCGTCGCGAAGCTGGCCTGGATCGGCTACGACTACGACTACACCGGCAGCAACTGGCATGTCGGCGCCCCCAAGGAGCTGGGCTCGACGCCCGTCATGCAGGGCTTCCCCACCTGGGAGAAGGCCGGCAAGGTGTCGCTCAGCTTCGCGGCCCGTTTCTAGGAGGCGGACATGAAGCGCACCGCGATCATCCTGTCGATGCTGCTCGCCGCGGCGCTGCCTGCCGTGGGCGCCGCGGCCGAGCAGCGCACGTGGACGCACCAGGACGGGTACTTCGAGCACTACGAGGGGACCAGGACCTGCCTGCAGTGCCACGAGGAGGAAGCGACCAACTTCTTCCACTCGCAGCACTACCAGTGGCAGGGCGAGACGCCCCAACTGGTGAACGCCCAGGGCCGCCGCCTGGGCAAGCTGAACACGATGAACGACTTCTGCACGAACCCGCTGGCCAGCTGGATCGGCAACGCGACGAACAGTGACGGCAAGGTCATTGCACAGGGGTGTTCGAAGTGCCACGCCGGGCTCGGCGCCAAGCCGAGCCCCGAGTTGTCGCGTGCACAGCTCGAGAACATCGACTGCCTGATCTGCCACGCTTCCGGCTACAGGCGGGACCTGTACCAGGACGAGGCCGGCGCCTGGTCGTGGAAGCCGATCCTGTGGGAGAACCAGGTCGGCCTGGACTCGGTGGCCAAGCGCATCTCGCTCCCCGAGCGCACGATGTGTCTGCGTTGCCACGCCGGCGCCGGTGGCGGGCCGAACTTCAAGCGCGGCGACATCGAGTACGAGCTGGCCGACTGCGCACCGGCGTTCGACGTCCACATGGCAACCGCCGGCAACAACCTGCAGTGCATCGCTTGCCACCAGGGCGACGACCACCGCGTGCGCGGCCGCGGCGCCGACCTGGCCGGCACCGACAGCCCGGGCAACCAGCTGTCGTGCGAGAGCTGCCACGACGCCAAGCCGCACAAGGTGGCGATCCTCGACCACCACACCGATCGCGTCAATTGCACCGTCTGCCACATCCCCGCCTTCGCGCGCAAGGATGCGACGGACATGGACCGGGACTGGTCGACGCCGATGAGGCACGAGGTCGCCAACAAGTGGTCGGCGACGATCACGATGGGCCACGACGTGCCGCCGGTGTACGCCTGGTTCAACGGCAAGACGCGCATCACGCTGATGGGCGAAGCGGTCAAGCCGGATGCCGACGGCGTCGTGACGCTCATGCGGCCGGAGGGCAGCCGCAAGGACAAGTCGGCGAAGATCCACGCCTTCAAGCTGCACACGGCCAAGGTGCCCATCATGGAGGATCGCGGCTGGCTGATCCCGCTGTCGGTGGACGAGTTCTTCATCGACGGCGACCTGAACCGGGCCGTTGTCGACGGCGCGAAGGCCGCCTACGGCGTCGACGATCCCGCCTACAAGTGGATCCCGGTCCGCAGGTACATGGGCATCTTCCACGAGGTGCAACCGGCGGCCAACGCGCTGCAATGCCTGGACTGCCACCGCGAGGGCGGGCGCATGGACTGGAAGGCGCTCGGGTACGCGGGCGACCCGATGCTCGCGGCGATCCGCTAGGCGCCGACGCGGGATTACACAAGGCGGCCGGGGCTCGCGAGCCCCGGCCGCTTCCTTACAGGCGCCATCCGGGCGTTCCCTATCCGGTCATCGACCATGGGCGAAGCACCAGAAGGACGCCGGCGAGCGCCAGGCCCACGGCCAGCGCCGTGCGCCGCGTGAACCTCTCGCCCAGCATCAGCGTCGCCAGGATGAGCACGTAGATGGTGCTCGTCTGGTTGAGGATGGCCGCGCGCGCAACGGCGGTGTACTTCATGCCGGCCAGCCACAGCATCAGCGCCAGGTACGACCCGAAGACCGTGCCCGGGATGGCGTGCTTCCACCCCGGCCCGGGGCGCAGGGCCGCCAGGCGCGCCTGCCGGCCCGGCAGGAACACCGCGCACGGCAGCAGCACCGCCAGCGCGCCCACCTGCCGCACGGTCGTCGCCCAGACCACGTTCGCGTCGGCCAGTACCGGCTTGGCGAGCACGACGCCGACGGCCAGCGAGGCCATCGAGGCCACGCCCAGCAGAACGCCGGTGACCATGGTGCGGCGCGTGGCGCCACGTGGCGGGTCCATGCGGGTGGCGACCACGACCGAGCCGATCACCAGCACCATGCCGGCCACCTGCCAGCCGTCTACGCGCTCGCCCAGGTAGGCCATCGCGGCCAGGGACGTGAACGGCAGGTAGAGCGTGTCCACGACCGCGTTGATGCCCGCGCCCACGCGGTTGAGCGCGGCATGGAACAGCGTGTCGCTCAGGGCGATCGCGATGATGCCGCTGGCCGCCAGTTGCAGGTAGTCCGAAAGCGGGGCCTGCCCGACCAGCGGCACGCGCATCACGAGCAGCGTCACCAGGAACAGGCCGGTGGAGAACGCCACGCGGAACAGGTTGAGCGCCAGGGGCGGCATCGACTCGCCGGAACGGCGGAACAGCACCACCGCGAAGGCCCAGACCAGGGCGCAGCTGAGGGCGAAGAACTCCCCCATCAGGCGTCGGGCGCCGGAAGGTCGGCGCCGGGCAGGGGGATCGCGAACTCGACGCGGCAGCCGGCGCCCGGCCGGCTGTGCAGGCGGAAGCTGCCGCCGGCCGCGCGCAGGCGCTCGCGAATGCTGAACAGGCCGAAGCCCACCGGGGGCTCGCTGCCGCCGCCAGCCGTGGCCTCGGGATCGGCTTCCACGCCGCGGCCGTTGTCCGCGACGGAGACCACCAGACGGCCGTTCTCGCCGAGCATGGCGATGCGCACCGCCGTGGCCCCGGCATGCTTCGCCACGTTCGCCAGGAGCTCGCGCACGCACTGGTAGGCCAGGGCCCTGCCGTCCTCGCCGGGGTCCAGTTGCTCGCCGCCGTCCTCACAGAACAGCGTGCACTCGATCCCGGTCCGCTCGCCCCACTGCCGCGCCAGCCAGGACAGCGCGGCCTCCAGGCCCGTCTCGTGCAGGATGGGCGGGTAGAGCTCGAAGGACAGGCTGCGCGCCTCGCGCATCGAGTCGTCGAGGATGCCGATGGCCTCGTCCACGATCTGCCCGAGGTCACCCACCTTTTCCGGGTAGCGCAGGAGCGTCACCTTCGCACGCGCCGCGAACAACTGCTGCGCCAGGCTGTCGTGGATCGCCACCGCCAGCTGCCGCCGCTCGCGCTCCTCGACCACCGCCAGCTGGGCGCTGAGGGCCCGCAACCGGTCCTGGTATTCCAGCAGTCGCCGCTCGGCATCCTTCTGCTCGGTGATGTCGCGGACGACCGAGAAGACCAGGCGGCGGTCCGGCAGCGGGAACGAGGACCACGACAGCCACCGGTGCGTGCCATCGCGGCAGCGGAAGCGGGTGGCCAGCTCGGCCACGGAATGGTCCTCGGCGAGGGCGCGAAAGGCGGCCTTCATCAGGTCCTGGTCGCCGGGGTGGATGAACTCGATGATGGGGCTGCCCATGAGGTCGTCGCGCGACCAGCCCAGCACACGGACCCAGGCGGGGTTGACCTGCTGCAGGAACCCGTCGAAGCCGCCCACCGCCAGCAGGTCCATCGACACGTTGAACAGGCGGTCGCGCTCCTCTTCGGCCTCGACCCGCGCAGTCACGTCGGCCCATGTGCCGCTCACCCGGACCGGGGTGCCGTCCTCGGCGCGCTCGATGGCGGCGCGAACGGCCAGCCAGGCGTGGCGCCCCTGCTTGCCGATCAACTTGAACTCGGCGGCAAAAGCCGGTGCCTGGCTGAGAATTGCGGATTGGAGCCTTTCGCGGAGGCTATCCCGGTCCTGCGGCGCCACATGACGGAGCGCGTCGGCAACGGTCAGGCCGAACTCGGCCCGAGTGTACCCCGTCAGGGCCAGGACACCGGCCGGCATCTCCAGGCGATCACTGGCGGGGTGCCACTGCCACAGTTCCTCGAGCAGGGCGGCCGGAAGTGCGGCCAGGGTGTCGCCGGGGTCGGTCACGGGGGAACGCGGAGCACGGGCGCTTTCGGCCTGGGGGTCGGACCGCGCCGGCCGGCCGGGAGGATTCCGGTCCGCAGGTTTCTTCGCCATGCTACGCGGCCTTCCCTCTCGTCGGCGACCGACGGCCAGTGCTGCGAAACCGTGATGCGGCGGGGCCGGCGACCCGCCTCCATGTGCCCCGTCCTGGCAGAGCGTCAGGCATCGGGCCCCGCGGCCGACCCCGATTCCCCGGTCAGGCGCGCCAAGGTTCGCCCCACGCGGATCCCGAGCACCAGCAGGGCCGCCACCCCGACCGCGAGCACGACCCAGCGCACCGCGCTGCCCTCGCCCGGGCCATGCGGTCCGCCCCCGGCGAGCGAGCCCAGCCACACATAGGCCAGGAGTCCGGGCACGCCGCCGCACAGGCCTTTTGCATAAACCCCCAGAGGGGCCCCGCCGGCGGCAAGAGTGTAGCTAACCAGGGCGTAGTTCAAGGGAGAAAGGCGGGCCAGCAGGTGCAGGCGGACCGGCCCCGTCGCCGCGGCCGCTCCCAGGGCCTTCAGGCGCGGCCGCCCCTCGCCCAGGCGTGCCAACCGGGGCTTCAGCCAGCGGCGACCGAGGCCGTACATGACCAGCCCGGAACCGCACAGGCCGGTCGTGGCGAGGGCGGCTCCCCACCACGGCCCGAAGATCGCGCCGGCGAGCAGGCCGAGCGCCGCCGCCGGGAATCCGCACGGCACCAGCGCCATCCAGACCAGCAGGTAGGCCGCGGGTGCCCACGCGCCGAGCCCCGCCAGGCGTGCCTGCCAGGTGTGCCACTGCGGTCCCGCGACCTGGGCCGCGGCCACGAGCAGCGCCAGCGCCAGGACGGGCCCCGCCAGCGATCGCCAGGCGACAGTACGCCCCTCAACGGCCACGTTGCCCCTTTCGCGTCCCGGCAGGACATCCCCGCAGGATTCGCGGGCGCGCCAAAAGAAAACGACCCGCGTCACCACAGGTCGTTAACTTACTTTATCTTAGGTGGTGGAGCCAAGGGGGATCGAACCCCTGACCTTTTGACTGCCAGTCAAACGCTCTCCCAGCTGAGCTATGGCCCCACCAGAATCGACGAAGCGCAAATATAGCATCGACCTGCCGCGTGTCAAACTTTTCGCCCGCCTTGACTTCGCCACCCGCGGACGGTTAAATCCCCCGGTCGCCGGAGCCGCGCCCAACGCGGCCATGGCCTGCCCTTCGGTGCCGGAGTGGTGGAACTGGCAGACGCGCTGGACTCAAAATCCAGTGTCCTTCGGGACGTGTGGGTTCGAGCCCCACCTCCGGCACCACCCTCCCCGCCCGCGCCTCGACGAACACCCGTCTGGACACAACACGAGGGACGGCACCACGCCGCCCCTCGCCTTGTTCGCCCTTCCCAGCGGCCGCGTCTGCGGCACGGCTACCGGTCGGACATGTAGGGATACGGATAAGCCCGGGGCGGGTCAAACGTCTCCTTCACCGACCGCGGGCTGACCCAGCGGATCAGGTTCAGGTAGCTGCCGGCCTTGTCGTTCGTGCCGGAGGCGCGGCTGCCGCCGAACGGCTGCTGCCCCACCACGGCGCCCGTGGGCTTGTCGTTGATGTAGAAGTTGCCGGCCGCGCCCTGAAGCTCGTCCTTCATGTGGACGATCGCGGCGCGGTCCTGCGCGAAGATCGCGCCCGTCAGCGCGTACGTCGCCGAGCGGTCGCAGATCTTCAGCATCTTGCCGAGGTCCTTGTCCGCGAACACGTGCAGCGTCAGCACCGGCCCGAAGATCTCCTCGACCATCGTCTCGTACAGCGGGTCGAGCGCCTCGATGACGGTGGGCTCGATGAAGAACCCGGTCGACATGTCGCAGCCGCCCCCGGCGATGATGCGCGCCTTGCCCTTGGCCTTCTTCGCGCGGTCGATGAAGCCCTTGATGTCGTTGAACGCGCCCTTGTCGATGACCGCGCCCATGAAGGTGCGGAAGTCAGACACGTCGCCCATGCGGATCGAGGCGATGGCCTCGAGCAACTGCTTCTTCACCTGCGGCCACAGGCTCTCGGGAATGTACGCGCGGCTGGCGGCGCTGCACTTCTGGCCCTGGTACTCGAAGGCGCCGCGCACCATCGCGGTGACCAGCGCGTCGACGTCGGCGCTCGGGTGCGCAAAGATGAAGTCCTTGCCGCCGGTCTCGCCCACCAGCCGCGGGTAGCAGCGGTAGTTCGCGATGTTGTTGCCGATCGTGCGCCACATGTCGTGGAACACGCTGGTCGAGCCGGTGAAATGCACGCCGCCCAGCTCGGGCGCCGCCATCACCGGGTTGCCCACCTGGCCGCCGCTGCCGGGCACGAAGTTGATCACGCCGTCGGGCATGCCCGCCTCGCGCAGGATGTCCATGATGACCCAGCCGCTGAGCACCGAGCTCGACGCGGGCTTCCAGACCACGGTGTTGCCCATCAGCGCCGGCGCCGTCGGCAG
>CAINDZ010000244.1 GCA_903847545.1 uncultured bacterium
CCACGAGATCACCTGGATGACGGCGGTGAACACCCTGCTGAAGGCCCTGCCGCACGAGGACTGGTTCAAGCCGGAGCTCACGCGGGGGATGCTGGGCGTCTTCGCGGGCGGCATGCAGACGCACCCTTCGGTGCTCCAGGAATGGGAGGCCTACACGGGCTGCCTGGTCATCGAGGGCTTCGGCCTCAGCGAGACCAGCCCCCTGGTCACGTACAACACCGCGGTCCGCGCCGGCGACCGCCTGCGGCGCACCATGAAGCAAGTGGGCGGCGTGGGCCTGCCCCTGCCCGGCACGGACCTGCGCATCGTCGATGACGAGGGCCACGCCGTGGAGACCGGCAGTCATGGCGAGATCGTGGTGCGCGGCCCCCAGGTCATGATGGGCTACTGGAACCAGGACGAGGAGACGGCCCGCGCCATGCTCGACGGCTGGTTCCACACCGGCGACATCGGCTGCCTGGATGCCGACGGCTACCTCACCATCACGGACCGCAAGAAGGACATGATCATCGTCAGCGGCTTCAACGTCTTCCCCAACGAGGTGGAGGCCTGCATCGCCATGCACCCCGATGTGGCCGACGTGGCCGTGGTGGGCATCCCCCACGAGGACACGGGCGAGGCCGTGTGCGCCTTCGTGGTGGTGCGGAAGGAACTCACCAGCGAGGAACTTCGCCACCACTGCCGGACCCTGCTGGTGAACTACAAGGTGCCCACCAGCTTCCGTTTCCTGTCGGAGATCCCCAAGAACGCCGTGGGCAAGTCGCTGCGCCGGGAACTGCGCGCCGCCGCGGCCAGCGACGGCTGACGCCCTACTTCACGACCTTGGCCCCCGCCGCCACCGACTCGGTGATCCACGCCCCGCCGCCGATCACGGCGCCGTCGCCGATCACCGTCTCGCCGCCCAGGATCGTGGCGTTGGCGTAGATGGTCACGCCGTCGCCGATCGTCGGGTGGCGCTGCCCGCCCTTGACCAGCGTGCCGTCGGGGTTGCGCGGGAAGCTGAGCGCGCCCAGCGTCACGCCCTGGTACACCTTCACGCGCGCGCCGATGCGCGTCGTCTCGCCGATCACCACGCCCGTCCCGTGGTCGATGAAGAACGACTCGCCGATGGTCGCCCCCGGGTGGATGTCGATGCCCGTGCGGCTGTGCGCCCACTCGCTCATCATGCGGGGCAGCAGCGGCAGCCCCTGCCCGTGCAGCGGGTGCGCCAGGCGGTGCACCGTGACGGCGTACACGCCGGGGTAGCAGAGGATGACCTCTTCCCAGCTGGTGGCGGCGGGGTCGCCCTCGAAGGCGGCGCGCACGTCCGAGGCCACCAGCCGCCGGATCGCCGGCAGGCCGCCCAGGTAGTCCAGCGTCAGGCGGCGGGCGGCGGCTAGGTAGCGGTCGTCGGCCGGCGCGCCGTCGTCGGCCGCGTCCGACCCGTCGGCCGGCGCCCACAGGTCCTCGCAGCGGCTGCCCTGCCGGTGGCAGAAGCGCAGGATGTCGGCCAGGGCCGCGGCCAGGTCGCGACTGGCGCGCTCCAGGCGCCCGGCCAGCACCTGACCCAGGTCGCGGGCGGCGTCCGCGGCGGGGTCGGCGCCGTGGAAGCCGGGAAAGACCAGCGCCACCAGTTCGCCCACCAGCCCGCTGATCTCCCGGGGCGCGGGCAGGCGCTCGCGGCCCAGGCGGCTGAGGCCCACAAGCTCGTCGTGGCTGGCGGCCAGCTCGCGGGACAGCTCCCGCAGGCGTTCGCGTCGTTCGTCGTCGGTCACGGTTGCTTTCCCTTCCCCTACCCCGGCGGCGCGGTCGGCCCGGGCGGCTCGCGGCTGAAGCGCCCATGATAAGCCCTCGCCGCCCACGGCGCACCGCGCCTTTCGGCCACCTGCCCCTTGCCACCGGGCCCGAACGGGGTCATCCTGTCCGGGCGCGCGAAACCCCGGAACCGGCCATGCCGGGAGGGGTTTACCGACCTTGCGGTCCGCGTCCCGATCCCCAACCTGGTGGAGAGTCAGAACCCATGCGCCGCTTCCCGCTGTTTTCGGCCTCGCTGCTGGCCGCCCTGCTCATCGCCGGCGCCGCCGCGGCCCAGTCCATCAAGCTCGAGCCCACGTTCATGGACCTCGGGCGCATGAAGCAGATGGACCAGAAGACCTTCACGGTGAAGATCACCAACGTCGGCGCCGGGCTGCTGAACATCAGCGACGTGCATGCCGACTGCGGGTGCACGGTGCCCGAGCTGAAGGTCAAGTCGCTGAAGGCCGGCGAGTCGACCGACATGACGATCCACTTCGACACCAAGAACTTCGCGGGCGAGGTCCACAAGAACGTCAACATCTCGTCCAACGACCCGGACCGGCCCAAGATCGAGTTCCCCATCACCGTCTTCGTCAAGGCGATCCTGGCCGTGAACCCGGCGGCCGAGCGCATCGGCTTCCCGAAGGCGCTGTTCGGCGAGGCCGCCACGCGCGACGTCACGTTCACCGCACCCGAGCAGGTGCTGAAGATCGAGGCCGGCGCGTCGCAGAAGGGCCTGTTCGGCGTCAAGGTGACCAACAACGCCGACGGCGACCCGCACAAGAGCGTGCTGACGGTGACGCGGCCGGCCAAGCTCGAGCCGGGCCAGCACCAGGACGTGGTGCGCGTGACGACGAACGTGCCCGAGCGGCCCAGCGTCGACATCGACGTCCGCGCCTGGATCGCCATGGAGCTGTCGGCCACGCCCGACGTCGTGAACTTCCGCTACCAGCCCACGTTCGAGCAGGACGTGAAAATCGCCGCGGCCAACCCGCCGCTGGACTTCAAGGTGCTGCGCGCGGAGATCGACCTGCCCGAGGTCAAGTTCCAGATCGTCGAGACCGTGCCGAAGCAGGAGACCCACATCAAGCTGACGGGCAAGCCCATCGACAAGGGCGACCCGCGCGCCGTCGCCGCCCAGGGGCGCATCTCCGGCACGCTGAAGGTCTACACCAACCTGAAGTCGGTGCCCGTCATCGAGGTGCCGGTTTCGTACATGATCCGGCCGTAACCGCATGGCGCGCCCGTGGTCCAAGGCCGACTCGCCGTCGCCGGCCCCCGTGCCGGCGACGGCCGCGCGCCAGGCGCTGCTGCTGCTGGCCATCAGCATCGCGGTGACGGGCGTGCGCTGGGTCGCCGTCCCTCCCCGCCTGTCGCTGCAGGCCGACCGCGTCGACTACGAGATCGAGTACGCCGCCCCGCTGGTCGACGCCGCCGGGGCGCGCAAGCTGTACGACGCGGGCATTCACCTGTTCATCGACACGCGTGAGGGCGGCGCCGAGCTGGTCGACACCGTCCCGGGCGCCTTCGTGATCCGCGCCTCGTCGTTCGACGACGACATGCTCGCCCTGCTCGACACCATCGTGCCCGAGGACAAGTTCGTCCTCTTCGGCGACGGCAGCCTCGCGGTCACGAACAACATCGCCGCGCGGCTCATCGCCCGCGGCTACCCCGAGGTGACGCTGCTGAAGGGCGGCCTCGGCGCCTGGCGCGCCGCGGGCGGCCCCACCGCGCCGCGCGCGACCACCGCGCCGGCCGCACCGGCGGACGGCGACGCCGCCCCTGCGGACGGGGTAACGCCATGAAGCGCGATACCGTGATGCCCTGGCTGTCCCTGCTCTGCCGCCTGGGCGTGGGCGTGACGTTCATCTGGGCGTCGGTCGACAAGCTGCTGCACCCGGGCGCCTTCGCCACGGCCATCAGCCACTACCGCCTGGTGCCGTGGTCGCTGCTGCACGTGTCGGCGATGCTGCTGCCGACGGTCGAGCTGGTCGCCGGCCTGGCGCTGGTCGTCGGCTGGAAGCGGCGCGGCGCGGCGGCCATCTGCGCGGTGCTGCTGGTCATCTTCCTGGCTGCCATCGCGTCGGCGCTCTCGCGCGGGCTGGACATCAGCTGCGGCTGCTTCCACACCGATGGCGGCCACGCCGTGGGCATGGGCCTGCTGTGGCGCGACCTGCTGCTGCTCGTGGCCTGCCTGCCGCCCCTGCTGGCGCGGCGCGGCGGTTTCGGAGTGGACCGGGGCTGATTTCCATAATCAGTTGCGGCGTCACGACTTGACCGTCTAATTGAGAATCACGGTCGATTTGACACGCTTTCTTCAATGGGCGATATTCAGCCCCGTCCACCGCCGACCCCCTGGGTGCGGCGCCCGGAACAGTCTCCCAGGAGGATGAAGCGATGCCCGCATTTGTCGACAAGAACCTGTGCAACGCGTGCGAAGCCTGCGTCGAGAGCTGCCCCACCGAGGTCATCTCCATGGTCGACGGCAAGGC
>CAINDZ010000245.1 GCA_903847545.1 uncultured bacterium
CTGAAGGCCCGTTTCTGCGTCGAGGGGCGGCGCCTGTTGAAGGCGTTCTGCGCCGACGCCGGCGTCGAGTACCGCGAGTGCGGCAAGCTCATCGTCGCCACCGGCGAGGCCGAGCTGCCCGAACTCGAGCGCCTGCTGGCGCTGGGCCGGGCCAACGGCGTCGAGGACCTCGAGCTGCTGGACGGCCCGGCGCTGCGGCGACTGGAACCCGAGGTGACGGCCTGCGCCGCGCTGCACTCGCCGCGCACGGGCATCGTCGACGCCGAGGGCGCCGCGCGCGCGTGGGCCCACCTTTGCGCCGGGCGTGGCGGGCAGGTGCTGACCTCGGCGCGCGTGGCCGGTCTGGCGCCGCAGCCGGGCGGCTGGCGTGTCGACATCGAGGCCACCGGCCACGGCCGTCGCGAGGGATGGAGCCACACCAGCCGCCTGGTGGTCAATGCGGCGGGCCTGTACGCCGATCGCATCGCCGCGTTGGCCGGCGTCGACGTCGACGCGCGCGGCTGGCGGCTGCACCTGGTCAAGGGCAACTACTTCTCGGTCTCGCCGGCCCACAACGGCCGCGTCGGCCGCCTGGTCTACCCCGCGCCGCCGGCCGACCACACCAGCCTGGGCGTGCACGTGTGCCTGGACCTGGGCGGGCAGGTGCGGCTGGGCCCGGACGTGGAGCACCTGGACCGCGACCCGCGCGACACGGGTTTCGACTGGCGCGTGGACCCCGCGCGGCGCGGCGCCTTCCTGGACGGCGCGCGGCGCTTCCTGCCCTGGTTGAATAAGGAGGACCTGGAGCCGGGCATGAGCGGCCTGCGACCCAAGCTCGTGCCGACCGGATTCGCGGACTTCGTCGTGCAGCTGGAGGACGGCGACCTGTCCGGGCTGGTAAACCTGGTGGGCATCGAGTCGCCGGGGCTGACCAGCGCCGCGGCGCTGGCGCGCGAGGTGGCGCGGCTGCTGGACGAGGCGGGACTCTCATGAGCCTGCTGCGCCGCGACCCGCAGCCGATGTTCCGCGGCACCGGCGCGCACTGGCGCCGCCAGTACAGCCGGCGCGGGTTCCTGAAGCTGGGCGCGGCGGTGGCCGTCGCCGGCGTGGTCGTCTACTCGGGCGCCGACGAGCAGGTGGCGCGCCTGAACGAAGAGCACCCGGGCGGGGACGCCGCCGAGGGCGTGTCGCGCGTGGGCTACGAGCTGGGCCAGCGGCCGTGGTTCCTGGCGTGGGCCGGGCTGGCCGCCGTCGACGCGTGGCTGCGCTCGAATCCGCTGACGCGGTGGGGGCGCGCCAACTTCGAGGCGATGGTCATCGGCCTGCCCCTGCTGTGGACCGTGCAGCGCGTGCTGGGCGCCGACCGCCCCAGCGCCGAGCAGCCCACGCCTCACTGGCGCCCGTTCGCCACCGACCATGCCGCTTCGGGGCACGCCTTCATCGGCGCCGTGCCCTGGTTGAACGCCGCGCGCGCGGCCAACCTGCACCGCTGGCAGCCCGCGTTGAAGCTGGGCTCGACGCTGTCGGGGTGGTCGCGCCTGCACGACCGCAAGCACTACCTGTCCCAGGTCTGGCTGGGCTGGTTCCTCGCCTGGCAGGCGACCAACGCCGCGGGCTATCATGGCGAGGAGCCGGTTACCGCCGCCGCGAACGACCCGAAGGAGCCTTCATGCTGACGTCACGCCGTGCATCGTCGCTGATCCCGTTGCTGTTGCTCGCGCTGGTGGCCGCAGTGCCGGCGCGGGCGGCCGTGCGCACGCTGGTCGTGCCGATGCCGTCGGTGGCCGACCTGGCCGTCGAGGACGCGGCGCGCGACGAGCAAGGGCAGCCCTGGCGCTTCGCCGTGCCCAACGAGGTGCGCGCGACGCCCGCCGGCGACGGCGCCTGGGAGCGCCTGGCCGACGGCTCGCGTCGCTGGCGGCTGGACGTCGAGTCCCCCGGCGCGCTGACGCTGAACCTGGGCTTCACCGTGTACTGGCTGCCGCAGGGCGCGACGCTGGCGCTGACGCCGCTGGGGGCGACCGAGCCCGCGCTGGTCTTCAGCGACGCCGACAATGCCGATCACGGCCAGCTGTGGACGCCCGTGGTGCCCGGCGACGCGCTCACGATCGAGCTGACGCTGCCGGCCGCGGCGCGCCTGGAGCCCCTGCTGGAACTCGGCTTCGTCGGCAGCGGTTATCGCGGGCTGGGCGAGTCGCCGGCCGCGCGCGCGGCGAACGCGAAGTCGGGCCTCTGCAACATCGACGTCGCCTGCTCCGAGGGCGACCCCTGGCGGGAGGAGATCAACGCCGTGGGCGTCCTCTCGATCGGCGGGACCCTCACCTGCACGGGAACGCTGGTCAACAACACATCGTTCGATGGCAAGCCTTACCTGTTGACCGCTTCACACTGCAACATCACCGGCCCGGTCGCGCCCTCGGTGGTCGCCTACTGGAACTACCAGAGCCCCACGTGCGGTCAGCATGGCGGAGGATCTCTGGCGCAGTTCACCAGCGGCTCGACGCTGCGCGCATCGTGGTCAGGCACCGACTTCACGCTGGTCGAGCTGGACGAGATGCCGGATCCCGCCTTCGGCGTCACCTATGCCGGCTGGAACCGCAGCGCCACGCCGCCGACGTCGGCCACCGCCATCCACCACCCGAATTGCGACGAGAAGAGCATATCGTTCGAGAACCAGGCGCTGCGCGTGACGACCTACCTGAACACGGCCGAACCGGGTGACGGCACGCACCTGCGCATCACCGACTGGGACGCGGGCACCACCGAGCCGGGCTCGTCCGGGTCGCCGCTCTTCGACCAGGACCACCTCGTGGTCGGTCAGCTGCACGGCGGCTACGCGGCGTGCGGCAACGACCTGTCCGACTGGTACGGCTGGTTGAACCGCTCGTGGGCGGGCGGCGGCACGCCGGAGACGGCCCTCGCGGGCTGGCTCGACCCCGGCAACACCGGCGCCCAGACCGTGTCGCTGCTGGACCCGGCCGCCGGCGCGTTCACAGTGGCGCCCGCGGTCGACCTCGCCGACAGCGTCTCGGTGGGCGGCCCGGTGGGCGCCGAAACGTGGGAATACCACCTGGCGGCCGCGGGCCTCGAGGCGTACCGCTACACGGCCGGCGTCAATGTCGACTGGCTGGACGTGTCCCCGGTCGGCGGCCTGGTGAGCACGGGTGCCGACACCGTCACCGTCAGCCTGGTGCCCGGCGCCGTGACAAGCCTGCCGGTGGGCGTGCACACCGCGACGATCACGATCGGCAACCCGAGCCTGGGAACCAGCGAGGTGCGCCACTTCACGCTGACCGTGCTGCCGGACGACCCGACCACGGTGCGGCTGGGCCCCAACCCGTTCCGCGACTTCGTCACCTGGCGGCTGGCGCTGCCGCAGGCGGCCCGGCTGACCTGGAGCGTGTACGACCTGGGCGGCCACCTCGTGCGCGGGCCGGTCGCCGTGGACCTGCCCATCGGCGAGAGCGAGATCGCCTGGAACGGGCGCGACGGCTCCGGCCGGCGCCTGCCGTCGGGCGTCTATGTGTGGCGCGCGGAAGCGCTGGGGCGTGAGGTGCGCGCGCGGGTGATCTGCGGCCGCTGAGGCGCCGGCGTCAGCGCAGGCGCCAGGCCGAGGCCGCGACCAGCAGCCAGCCGGCAAGCAGGCACAACCCGCCCACCGGCGTGACCGCGCCCAGCGGGCGGATGTTCGTCAGCGTCATCACGTACAGGCTGCCGCTGAACAGCACGATGCCCGCCAGGAAGCACCAGCCGGCGGCCGCGGGAAAGCGCCCGGTGGCCTGCGTCGCCAGCACGGCGACCAGGCCCAGCGCCAGCGCGTGGGCCAGGTGGTACTGCGTCCCGGTCTGCCACCACTGCAGGCGCAGCGCGCCGTCCGGCGCCGCGGCCAGGAACTTCTTCAGCCCGTGCGCCCCGAAGGCGCCCAGCGCCACGGCCAGGAACCCGTTCAGTCCGGTGATGATGAGCCAGAGCTTGGCCACGGTCGCGGTCCTTTCGTGAGGTGACGTGCGCGCAGTTAATGTGCCGGCGGCGCCTCGCCCCGCTTGGCATGCCCGCCCAGCAGCAGCAGGAACGGCAGGAAACCGACGAACGTCAAGGTCAGCAGCCAGAAGACGTCGTTGTAGGCCAGCACCATGGCCTGTCCGCCCAGTTGCATGCCCAGCGTGCCCCACGCCATGTGCTGCGCCGTGGTCGGGTCCACGCCGGCGGCCGCGCCCAGCCCGTGCGTCATCGCCGTCAGGTTGGTCGCCAGCGCCGCGTTCGCGTTGTCCAGGTTCTCGGCCAGGTGGGCGCCGTGCACCTGCGCGTGGCGCGCCAGGACCGTCGACGACATCGCGATGCCGACCGAGCCGCCCTCGTTGCGCAGCAGGTTGAACAGGCCCGTGGCCTGGCCCATCTGCTCGGGCCTGAGGCCCGCGAACGCAACGGCGGTCAACGGCACGAAGATGAACCCCAGCCCGAACCCCTGCATCAGCCGCGGCACGGTCACGTACCGGAAGTCGACGCCCTGGTAGACGTGCTGCAGGATGACCAGGCAGGCGATGTTCAGTGCAACGCCGAAGGCGATCAGAAGCCGCGTGTCGACGCGCCCGATCAGGTTGCCGACGAAGGCCATCGCCACCAGCGACATCAGGCCGCCCGGCGACAGCACCAGCCCCGCCAGGGTGGCCGTGTAGCCCAGCATGTGCTGCACGAACAGCGGCAGCATCGTGAACGAGCCGAACAGGCCGAAACCCAGCAGGAACATCAGCAGCGTGCCCACGAGGAACGGGCGACTGCGGAACACCCGCAGGTCCACGAGCGGTCGGGCGGCCGTCAGCGAGCGCCAGACGAACAGGGCCAGGCCCAGCACCGTCAGCAGCGCGTAGACCTGGATGCGCGGGCTGGCGAACCAGTCGTAGCGCTGGCCGCGGTTCAGCAGGATCTCAAGGCTGCCCAGCCCCAGCGCGATGAACAGGAAGCTGAGGTAGTCGATGCGCCCCTCGGGCCGCTTCACGTAGGGCGGGTCGACGATGAACAGGAAGCCGAGCAGGCCGCCGATCAGCCCCAGCGGCGCGTTGATGTAGAACACCCAGCGCCAGCCGATGGTGTCGGTGATGAACCCGCCCAGCGTGGGCCCGACGATCGGGCCGAAGATGACGCCCACGCCGAACAGCGCCATCGCCTTGCCGTGCTCGTGCCGCGGGAACGACTCGAGCAGGATCGCCTGCGACATCGGCACCATGGCGCCGCCCGCCAGGCCCTGCAGCACGCGCATCGCGATCAGCATGGGCAGCGACACCGCCGCGCCCGAGCCGATCGACGCCAGCGTGAACAGCACCAGGCAGGTCAGGTACGACCGCTTGCGCCCGAAGTAGTTGCCCAGCCAGCCGCTCAGCGGCAGGATGACGGCGTTGGCCACCAGGTACGACGTGATGACCCACGTGATCTCGTCGACGCCGGCGCTGTACGTGCCCTGGATGTGCGGCAGCGAGACGTTGGCCACCGACGTGTCGATGACCTCCATCAGCGTGCCGATCATGACGGTGCCCGCGACCAGGTACTTGTTGGGGGCCGGGCGCGCGGGAGCGGCGTCGAGGACGAGGGCGTCGCTCATCGCGCCTCGCCGGCGGTGCGCGTGTCCACCGTCACCGAGGCCGACAGGCCCAGGCGCAGGCGCGACAGCTGCGGGTCGCCCGCATCCAGCGCGATGCGCACCGGCAGCCGCTGCACGATCTTCACCCAGTTGCCGCTGGCGTTCTCGGGCGGCAGCAGCGCGAACGCGCTGCCGGTGCCGGCGCTGAGCGTGGCCACCCTGCCCTTGAACTCGTGCCCGGCCACGGCGTCGACCTCGACGCTCACGGGCTGGCCGACGTTGATGCGCTGCAGTTGCGTCTCCTTGAAGTTGGCCTCGACCCAGACATGCTCGCCGCCCAGGGGCGCGATGCGGCACAGCGGCTGGCCCGCGGCGATCACCTGGCCGACCTGCGCCGACTTGTCGGCGACGACGCCGGTGGCCGGCGCCGTGACCTGGCAGTAGGAACGCTGCAGCAGCGCCAGGTCGCGGTCGGCGCGCACCTTGGCCAGCGCCTCGCGGTCGACGTCCAGGCGCGCCCGCGCGGCCTGCAGCGCCTTCTGCGCCGAGGCCACCTGCGCGTCGGCGACGGCGGCGGCTGTGGCGGCCTGCTCGGACTGCCGCGCGGGGGCCGACCCGCGGCCGCTGAGGGCCGCGTAGCGGTCGCGGTCGGCGCGGGCCTGCGCGGCCTGGCTGCGGGCGACGGCGACCTGGGCCTCGGCGCCGGCGATCTGCGCCTCGTCCAGCACGAGCGTCGCCTCGGCCTTGGCCAGTTCGGCCTCGGTGCGCAGCACCGCGGCGTCGAAGTCGCGCTCGTCCAGGTGCGCGATGACCTGGCCCTCCTGCACGACCTCGTTCTCGCGGAACGACACCTCGACCAGCTGGCCGGGCACGCGGCTGGCGACCGTCGAGACGTCGCCGCCCACGTACGCGTTCTCGGTC
>CAINDZ010000246.1 GCA_903847545.1 uncultured bacterium
AACACGACGCGCAGGTGTCCCGCGCCGCCGCCGTGCTCGCCGGCGTCGCCCTTGCCCTGCAGCTCCATGTAGTTGCCGCTGCTGACGCCGGCCGGCACGTTGATCTCGAGCGACTCCTCGCCGCGCACCGTCCCGGTGCCGCGGCACGACCGGCAGGGGTCCTGCACCACCTGTCCGCGGCCCTGGCACTGCGGGCAGATGCCCTCGGTGACCATCTGGCCGAGCAGCGACTGGCGCACCTGGCGCACGCGCCCGTGCCCGCGGCACTGCTGGCACGGCGCCGGCTTGCTGCCGGCGTTGGCGCCCGAGCCGCCGCAGTCGCGGCACGGCACCTGCTTGGTCACCTTGACGGTCTTGCGCACGCCGCGCGCCGCCTCTTCGAGCGTCACCGCCAGCTCGAGCTGCAGGTTGCGCCCGCGCCCGCGCGCCTGGGGACCGCCCCCGCCGAACATGTCGCCGAAGCCGCCGCCGCCCATGCCGAAGTTGCGCAGGAAGGACTCGAGCGCGTCGTTCAGGTCGACCGTGAAGCCGTTCGGTCCGTAGGCGCCGCCCCCGCCGAAGCCGCCGCCGCCCGCGTCCACGTGCCCGAACTGGTCGTACTGGGCCTTCTTCTGGGGATCCTTCAGGACCTCGTAGGCCTCGGCCGCCTCGCGGAACTTCTCGGCCGCCGCGGGGTCATCCGGATTCTTGTCCGGGTGGTACTTGATGGCCTGGGCGCGGTAGGCCTTCTTGATCTCGGTCGCGTCGGCGCCCTTGCCGACGCCGAGAACCTCGTAGTAGTCGCGCTTGCTGCTCATGCCGCTTCCATCCCGTCGGCGCCTACGCGCAGATGATCACGCGCGCCGGCCGCAGCACCAGCTCGCCCAGTTTGTAGCCCGGCTGCGCCACCTCGATGATGGTGCCCGGTTCGGCGCCCTCGCGGGGCAGCTGGCCGACGGCCTCGTGCACGGCCGGGTCCAGGTGCAGGCCCAGCGCCTCGATCGGCGTGACGCCCTGCTCCTGCAGCACGCCGCGCAGCCGCTGGCGGATCAGCTCGATGCCGTCGCGAAACGGGTCGGCGGCGCCAGTATCGGCACCGGCCGCGCCCGATTGCAAGGCCCTTTCCAGGTTGTCCAGGACGTCCAGGAAGCCGCGCAGGGCGTCGGCCTTCGCGAAGCGCTGCGCGTCGACGACCTCGCGGCGCGTGCGCTTGCGCAGGTTGTCCATCTCGGCCACGGCGCGCAGCCACTTGTCCTGCGCCTCGTCGCGCTCGCGCCGAAGCACGTCCTCGACCGAGGGCTCGGGCGCGGCGGCCGGTGCAGCTTCGGCGTCATCCCCGGCGGATGCGACCTCCGCGGCGGCGGCGTCGGCAGCGGCGGCCTCGGGGGCCTCCCTGGCAATGTTCTCGTCGGCCGGGGCGTTGTCGCCGTGGCCGTGGCGTCGCTTGGTCATCGTCATCCTTGCGTCGGGGCATCGCGGTCCCGCGCGCGGGCCGGCCCGGTTTCGTGGCGACGCGCCATGCCGCGTCGACACATGTCTACACTTTCTCCTAGTTCAGGGGCGGCCCCATCGGCGCGGCCAGCTCGCGCCGCAGCGAGTCCAGCCCGTGCAGCGCCCGCAGGTACGGCATGCGCCGCGGCCCGACCACCGCCACCATGCCCGTGCGCCCGTCCAGGGCCACGCGGCGCGTCATCACCGTGAAGCACCGCAGTCCGTCGACGGGGTTCTCGCGCCCGATCCACACGCCGAAGCCGTCGCTCGTGCGCGCGCCCAGCTGCGCCAGCGTGTCGCGCATCGCCTCGGGCGATTCCAGGAAGCGCAGCAGCGCACGCAGCGGCCCCGGTTCCTGGAACTCGGGCGCCACCAGCACCGAGGCCACGCCGTCGAACTGGATCTCGCCCGCGTCGCTGCCCCGCAGCAGCTCGCGCCCGGCCCTCGCCAGGCGCGCCGCGCAGCGCGTCACCGGCGTCTCGACCAGGTCCACCGCCTGCGGCTCCGCGGCCGCGGCCTCGCGCAGCGTGCGGCCCGCAAGTCGCTCGGACAGCAGGCGCCCGGCGGCAGCCACCACCTGCTCGGGCAGGTCCTCGGGCAACGTCACCAGCCCGGTGCGCACCGCCGCGTCGTCGAGGATCACGACCATCAGCACGCGGCCGCCCCCGCGCCCGTAGCACTCGATGCGCTGCACGGTCGCCTCGGCCAGCGTGGGCCCGGCGACGATGCCCAGGCTGTCGGTCTGCCGGCTGAGCAGGCCCGCCAGCAGCTTCATACGGTCCTGGCTGCCGGCGGCGCGGCGCACGCCCTGCCGCACCTGGTCCTCCATGCCCGCGGGCGCCTCGTGGCGCCGCAGCGCCCAGCCCGCGAGCAGACGGTCGACGAACACGCGGTAGCCGGCGTCGGTGGGCAGGCGCCCGGCCGAGGTGTGGGGCTGCTCGAGATAGCCGCCGTCCTCGAGCCGCTTCATGACGTTGCGCACGGTCGCCGACGAGACGGCGCGCTGCAGGCTGCGCTCGACCAGCCCCGAGCTGACGGGGCGGCCGGTCTCCAGGTTCAGGCGCACGATCGCCGTCAGGACCGCGAGGGACCTGTCGTCGAGCTTGGCGCGCTGGCTGGACGTCGGCATGGACCACCCGGACAGGGACTTGCGCGGCTGGCCGCGCGTGAACCGCGAACCCCGGAAAACCGGCCCGGCGCCGGGGCCACCCGGCGGGCGGCAAGGTAAACCGGGCGCTTTCGGGGTGTCAACCCACCCCGCCCCCGCTACAGCCGGCGGGCCAGGGCCTCCTCGATCGTGTCGATGCGCAGGAAACCCGGCCCCTCCAGGCGCAGGCGACCTTCCGCGACGCGCCACAGCCCCTCGGCCTGCCCGCGCGCCAGGTCCAGCGCCCCGGCCGGCAGCCAGGACAGGGGCACGCCCTCGCGCGTCCGCAGCGCCAGCACCACGCGCTCGAGCCGCCGCGCCGCGGTCGACAGCGCGTCGACCGAGACCTCGGGCAACCTTCCTGCCGCCAGGTCGGCCAGCCACGCGTCGAGGCCGTCGTGGTTCGCCCGCCGGCACCGCCCCCACGCCCCGTGCGCTCCCGGCCCAAGCCCCAGCCACGGCTGCCGCCGCCAGTAGCCGCGGTTGTGCCGCGACTCGGCGCCCGGCCGCGCGAAGTTGGCCACCTCGTACTGCGGCAAGCCCAGGGCCGCCAGCCGTTCCGCCGCCGCCAGGTACGTGGCGGCGACCTGCCCGTCCGGCGCCAGGCGCACCGAGCCGTCCCGCACGCGCGCGGCCAGGGCCGTGCCCTCGTGCACCTCGAGGATGTACAGCGACACGTGCTCGACGCCGCAGGCGATCGCCTCGTCCAGCTCGGCCAGCAGGGCCGGCGTTGTCACGCCCGGGGCGATGATCCAGTCGGCCGACACACGTCCGAACATCGAGCACGCCAGCGCCAGCGCGCGCCGCGCCGTCGGCGGGTCGCAGGCCCGGCCCAGTCCCCTGAGCACGCCCGCGTCCAGGCTCTGCACGCCCAGGCTGACGCGGTTGATGCCGGCCGCGCGCCAGGCGCGCGCCAGCGGCGCCATGAACGTCTCGGGATTGGCCTCGGCCGTCAGCTCGAAGTCGTCGGTGCGCGCGCACTGCCCCACAGTGCCCTCGAGCAGCCGCTCCATCAGTGCCGGCTCCAGCTGCGACGGCGTGCCGCCTCCCAGGTAGGCGGTGGCCAGCGGCCGCGCGGCCCCGCCCAGCGCCGGGCAATGTTCACGCCGCATAGCGAACTCGCGCCGCGCGCCCTCGACGAAGGCGGCGCGGCGCGAGGCATCGTCGCCGGCGGTGCGCGCAAAATGGCAGTAGGCGCAGATCGACCCGCAGAAGGGGACGTGCACGTACAGGCCGAACGCGCGCATCGCCTAGCGGATCGGGTGGCCCAGCCGCGAGAACCGCGGCAGGTGCTTCTCGCCGTTCCAGGACCAGTAGATGAACAGCGCCTTGCCCTTGATCAGCTTCGTGTCCAGCGGGCCCCAGTAGCGGCTGTCCTTCGAGTTGTACCGGTTGTCGCCCATCATGAAGATGCGGCCCGCCGGCACGACGTACGGGTTGGGCATGCCCGCCCACGGGAACTCGCGGTTGCGCGGGTTGGCCAGGTACATGCCCTGGTCCTTCTTCACGCGCGGCGCCGGGCAGTTCTCGGGGTCCGTCCACGAGGGGATGCACGAGTGGTCGCCGCCGTACTCGCCCAGGTTGCTCTCGTAGACCTTGCCGTTCACGTAGAGCACGCCTTCGCGCACCGCCACCGTGTCGCCGGCGACGGCCACGCAGCGCTTGATGAAGTCGATGTTCCGGTCCTCGGGATACTCGAAGACGATGATGTCGCCCTGGCGCGGCTGCCGCAGGGCCGGGGCCTTCAGCACCGGCAAGCCGTCGACGATGGTCCAGTTGACGACCGGGATGCGGATGCGATCCGGCGTCTTGGCCCCGTACAGGAACTTGTTCACGAACAGGAAGTCGCCGATCTGCAGCGTCTCGAGCATCGAGCCCGTGGGGATGCGGAAGGCCTGGAACACGAACTGGCGCAGCACCAGCGCGATCAGGACCGCCGAACCGATCGACTTCACGTACTCGACCACGGGATGCCTCTTGGGCGCCGGCGGGCGGACGTGCCCGGACCGCTTGCGTTTCAGGAATCCGAACATCGTTCCTCCGGGCGCCGGTGCGCTCAGCGTTCGACCTTGAGCACGGCCAGGAAGGCTTCCTGCGGGATCTCCACAGCGCCCACCTGCTTCATGCGCTTCTTGCCTTCCTTCTGCTTCTCCAGCAGCTTCCGCTTGCGCGTGATGTCGCCGCCGTAGCACTTGGCGGTCACGTTCTTGCGGAACGGCTGCACCGTCGTGCGGGCCAGCACGCGCGAGCCCAC
>CAINDZ010000247.1 GCA_903847545.1 uncultured bacterium
AGCATGACCTGCGGGCCGCGCAGGCAGAGCTCGCCCTCCTCGCCGGGGCCCAGTTCCCGCGTGCCGGTCTCGATGTCGACGACCTTGTGGTCGGTGCCCGGCATGGGCACGCCGACGGTGCCCGGCTTGCGCAGCCCGTTCAGCGGGTTTCCGTGCGTGACGGGCGAGGTCTCGGTCATGCCGAAGCCCTCGGTGATGCGGCCGCCGGTCAGCGTCTCGAAGCGGCTGAGCACCTCGACCCCCAGCGGCGCCGAGCCCGAGAAGCAGCCCTTGATGCTGGTGATGTCGAGCTTCTCGATGTCCGGGTAGTTGTTGATGGCGATGTAGAGCGCCGGCACCGCCGGGAACATCGTCACGCGGTAGCGGCGGATGCTGCCCACCAGGTCGTCGATGTCGCGCGGGTTGGGGGCCAGCACGATGTGGAAGCCCGCCAGCACCGGCCACAGCATCGACACGGTCATGCCGAAGACGTGGAAGAAGGGCAGGCACGCGAGGGTGACCTCCTGGCCGTCCACCGCCTCGTGGAACCACATGCCGCACATCTGCGCGTTCACCGAGATGTTGCGGTGCGTCAGCATGGCGCCCTTCGAGACGCCCGTGGTGCCGCCGGTGTACTGCAGCAGCGCCACGTGGTCGAGCGGGAAGTAGGGGCCGTGCGCGATCGGCGCGTTCTGTTTCACCAGGTCGCGGAAGAAGTGGACCACCGGCTCCTTCTTAACGCGCACGTACTGTCCGGTCTTCTTCAGCTTCAGCGGCGCCAGCATGTTCAGCGGGAACGGCAGGTACTCGGGGATCGACGTGACGACGACGTGCTTCACCGACGTCCGCGACAGGATGCCGCGCAGCTTCCCCGCCCACAGGTAGTCGAGCGTGACGACCACCTCGACGCCGGCGTCGTTGAACTGGTACTCCAGCTCGCGCTCGACGTAGAGGGGCGTCGTGTTCACGACCTGCGCGCCCAGGCGCAGCGTGGCGAAGTAGGCGATCACCATCTGCGGCAGGTTGGGCAGCCACAGCGCCACGCGCGTATCCTTGCCCACGCCCAGCTTGGCCAGGCCGGCGGCGAAGCGGTCCACCTGGTCCTGCAACTCGGCGTAGGTGAGGGTGCGGCCCTTGAACGTGACCGCCGGGCGCGCGGCCCACTTCGCGGCCGAGGCGTCGAGGAACTCGACGACCGTCTGCTCGCGGAACACCGGCTCGGCCGGCACGCCCTTTTCGTAGTGCTTCGTCCAGGGGCGGGGGTTGGCGGCGTTGGTCATCGGGATCCTCCGGGGACATGGATACAGAGGGGACCCGGCATACTGGCAGGGATCGACCCGGGCCAGCAAGCGCGAAATTGCCGCCCGGCGAGCGGGCTGCCTGCCCGGAGGGTTGGCGTCATGTTACTTAAGCTTATGTGAATGTTGATGTTATAGGAATCGACGCAAAATCTCTCCCGGCGCACGGATTTCCGTGCAACAAAGCCCGCGGTTTGGAGTATATTACATTACTAATACACTAGGTCAGACGCGGACCCGACAGTCAGGAAGCACGGCCGTGATCCATATCGACCCCAGGGACGGCACGCCCATCTACCGCCAGATCATCGATCAGGTGAAGCGGATGGTGCTGACCGGCGGCCTCGCGCCCGGCGACCAGATCGAGCCGGTGGCGAGCCTGGCGGCCCGCGTGCACGTGAACCCGATGACCGTCAGCAAGGCGTACAGCGCCCTGGTCGACGCGGGCGTGCTGGAGCGGCGGCGGGGCGTGGGGCTGTTCGTGGCGCCGGCGGCGGGGGCGAGCACGCGCGACGACCGCGAGGAACTGCTGGACCGCGAATTGCGCAGCGCCGCCGCGCTGCTCGTGCAGATGGACATCGACGATGACGAGGCGACGCGCCGCCTGCGCGCCCACATGCGGGACTTCCGCCATGAAGAGGGGACCGACCATGAGTGAACAGCAGCCCATCGCCCGCCTGCGCGGGGTCAGCAAGCACTACGGCTCCACGCGCGCGCTGAGCGATGTCACGCTCGACATCATGCCCGGCACCATCGTCGGCGTGCTCGGGCCCAACGGCTCGGGCAAGACGACGCTGATGGGCCACTTGCCCGGCCTGCTGCTGCCGACCACCGGCACGGTCGAGACGTTCGGCCAGCCGGCCGCGAAGCTGGACGACGCGGCGCTCGGGCGCATCGGCTACGTGAGCCAGGAGCCGCGGCTGATGGACTGGCTGACGGTGGGCGAGACGGTCGACTTCGTGCGCTCGGGCCGCCCGCGCTGGGACCAGGCGCTCGCCGCGCGTTTGCTGGCCGACTTCGAGCTGGATCCCGCCCGTCGCGTCTCGGCGCTGTCGCCGGGCCTCAGGCAGCGGTTGGCGATCATCCTGGCGGTGGCGCCGCGGCCCGACCTGCTGCTGCTGGACGAGCCGGCCGCCTCGCTGGACCCCGTCGCGCGCCACGACTTCCTGCGCCTGCTCATGGAGCTGATCCAGGACGGCGAGCGCACCATCCTGATCTCGTCGCACATCCTGGCCGACGTCGAGAAGGTCGTCGACACGGTGCTGGTCATCAACGGCGGCCAGGTGCACTGCCACCAGCCGCTGGACGACCTGCGCGAGGCGTACCACCGCGTCGACCTCGAGGCCGTGGGCGCCGACCTGCCCGACCCGCTGCCGCTGCCCGGCCTGCTGACGGTGACCGGCGACCGCCGCCGCGCGATGGCCGTGTGCGGCCACGTCGCGCGGCGCGACGTCGAGGCGGCGGCGGTGCGCCTGGGCGTCGAGGCGAAGGTGCGCGGGCTGGCGTTCGAGGAGATCTACCGGCTCATCGCGACGGCGGACGGGAGGAAGGTATGAACGCGCTGCTGCTGGACCGGCGGATCGTGATGCCGCAGCCGGGGCGGCTGCTGCTGCTGCCTGTTGCTCTGTGGGTCGCCATCCCGATGGCGGTTCTCGTCATCGCATTGACGAAGGCGCCCAATCTGCACCTGTCGTTGCTGACGACGCTCATCATGGTGGCGGAACTGTCGGCCGCAGTGACGATTGCTCACAAGCAGATCCTGGCAACCAGCCCGTCGTTCTTCCACGGCGGACTGCGGCGCGCTCTGCTGCGGGCGCAGTTCGCGTGGGCGCTCGGCGAGGCCGCGGCCGTGGCGGCGCTCGTCGCGCTGGCTCCGCCAGGCGCTGGGCCGGCGATCGTGGTCACCGCGTTCGGGGCCGCGCTCGTCGTCCATGCGTTGACGGCACTGGTCATGCTGCGCCTGACGCACGCCTACATGCTGCCCTTCTTCATCCTGTATGCGCTCTTCCAGCTGCCTTCCGTCATGCAGGCCGGTCGCGAAGGGAAGCTGGACGCCGTCCTCGGCGCTTCCGGGTGGTGGTTGGCGGGCGCGACGCTGCTGCTGTGGCTGCTCGCGCGCATGCTCCTGCGACCGGACCTGCATCGGCGCCTGTGCGGCACGATGGTGCTGGGCGGCGTCGACTTCCTGCGGCCGGGCCGCGTCCAGGAATTCAAGCGGCAGGGCGAACGCAACCGCCGCCCGGGCGACGGCCCGCGCTGGCGGCAACAACTGATCGCGGGGCTGGTGGGCCGGGCTGGTGCGGCGCGGGCCG
>CAINDZ010000248.1 GCA_903847545.1 uncultured bacterium
ACGGCGACGGCTGGCGCGTGCGCTGGCCGGGCGGCGAGCGCGGCGGCTTCGCGGCGGTGCTCGACGCGGCGCCCTCGCACGCGGCCGCGCGCCACGTGGCGGTGCTGGACCCCGCCCTGTCGACCGAGCTGGCGGGCATCCCCTACGCGCCGATGGCCGTCATCGCGCTGGGCTACCGGCGCGACCACGTCGGCCACGACCTCAACGGCTTCGGGCTGCTGGTGCCCGGCCAGGAGAAGCGCACCGCCCTGGGCGTGCTGTGGAGCAGCAGCATCTTCCCGGGCCTGGCGCCCGAGGGCCGCGTGCTGCTGCGCTGCATGGCCGGCGGCGCCGGCAACCCCGGCGCGATGGCGCTGGGCGACGACGAGCTGGTGCGGCTGATGCTGGCCGACCTGGGCCCGCTGCTGGGCCTGCGCGGCGAGCCCGAACTGGTGAACATCATCCGCCACGAGCGCGCGATCGCCCAGTACGTGCCGGGCCACCTGGCCCGCCTGGCGGCCATCGACGCCGCGGCGGCCCGCCACGGTTCGCTGTGGTTCGCCGGCAGCGCCTACCGGGGCATCGCCGTGAACGCCTGTGTCAAGGAATCCGAGACTGTTGCCGACAAGATCCTGGCCGCGCTGACGGGCGCGCGGCCCCAGTCCGCGGAGGTGGCGCGATGACGGCGCTGATGACCGTGCTGACGATCCTGCTGCCCATCCTGTACCTGGCGGTGTGGGCCGACTACCTGTGGCTGTTCTACACCGAGCATCCCCGCGCGCGCCGCACGTGCTCGCGCCTGGCCGGCGCCGTGGTGCTGGTGCACATGGGGACGATGGTGCTGCGCGCCCTGGCCCTGCGCCGGCTGCCGATGGGCACGCAGGCCGAGTTCATGAGCGCCCTGGCGCTGGCCCTGCTGGGCACCTACCTGGTGGTCGAGCGGCGGCTGCGCGCGAAGAACACCGGCTTCCTGACGACGGGCGCGGCGGGCCTGATGATGCTGAGCTCGGCGATCGTCGAGCCGGGCGGCGCGCAGGTCAACCCGCTGCTGAGCGACCCCGGGTTCGCCGGCCACGCGGTGCTGGTGCTGCTGTCGTACACGGCGCTCAGCCTCAGCTTCCTCTACGCCATCCTGTACCTGGTGCTGGCGCGCCAGCTGATGCGCCGCCAGTTCGGCCTGCTGTTCCGCCGCCTGCCCGCGCTGGAGACGCTCGAGCGCATGAGCGTGGTCGCGGTCGAGATGGGCGTGCCGCTGCTGTTCCTGGCCCTCGCGCTGGGGCACCTGTGGATGTACGACCTGGCCGACCGCCCCGGCCTGGACCCCAACGTGGCCAAGGCGCTGACGCCGTGGGATCCCAAGATCCTCTTCTCGTGGGTCATCTTCCTGGGCTACACGGCGGGCCTGGTCGGCCACCGCTTCCTGGGCTGGCGCGGCCGGCGCATGAACATCATGGCCGTGGCCGCCTTCGTGACCATCGTCGTCGGCATGGGCGCGGTGCACCACTTCTTCCCGACGTTCCACAAGTTCCCGGCCGCCGGCACGTCGGCCGTCGCGATGCCGCATGACGTGTCCCCGGCGTACGCCGCCGTCCACACCTCGACCGGGGAGCGGTGATGGCGGGCGCCACGACACTGCACGTCCGCAGCATCAACCACAAGACCGCGCCGACGGCCGTGCGCGAGCTGGCGCACCTGACCGAGGCGCGCGCCGTCGAACTGATGGACGCGCTGAGCGCCGGCGCGGCGAGCGAGCCCGACTGCGTCTCGGTCATCCCGGTGTCGACCTGCAACCGCACGGAGATCTACCTCGAGGTACGCGCCGGCGCCGACCCGGACGCCATCCTGCGCGAGGCGCTGGTGGCGGTGGGCGCCGACGGCGAGGTCTTCTTCTCGGAGCACGCCGCGCGGCTGGACGGCCTGGAGGCCATCGCGCACCTGTATCGGCTGGCCTCGGGCATGGAAAGCATGATGCTGGGCGAGCCCCAGATCACCGCCCAGTTGAAGGACGCCTACCGGCTGGCGCGCGCGCACCACGAGCCGGGGCCGGGCCTGCTGCGGGCGTTCCAGGGCGCGTTCCGCGCCGGCAAGCGCGTGCGCACCGAGACGCGCATCTCGACGGGCGCGGTCAGTGTGGCCTTCGCGGCGGTCGAGTTGTCGCGCAAGTTCTTCGACCGGCTGGGCAAGCATCGCGCGCTGCTGGTGGGCGCCGGCGAGACGGGCGCCCTGGCGGCGCGCCACTTCCTGCAGCACGACATCGGCCACCTGACCGTGGTCAACCGCAGCTTCGAGCGCGCCGAGACCCTGGCCGCCACGCTGCGCGAAGAGCAGTCGAAGCAGCTGGTCGAGGCCGACCTGGACATCGAGGGCGAGAGCGCCGCCGATGCGCGCGCCCTGCGCGGCGCCGACAGCCGCATCATCGCGCGCCCCTGGGAGGAGCTGGCCGCCGCGATCGCGAGCGCCGACGTGGTGCTCAGCACCACCGGCGCCACCGACCCGGTCATCCTGCCGGCGATGGTCCAGGCCGCAGTGAAGGACCGCCACGGCCTGCCGCTGTTCATGCTGGACATCGCGGTGCCGCGCGACATCCACCCGGACGTCGCGAAGATCGGCAACGTGTTCGTGTTCGGCCTCGAGGACCTGGACGAGATCGTGCAGGGCAACCTGGCCGCCCGTCGCAGCCAGATCCCGCACGCCGAGCGACTGATCGGCGAGGAGTTGGCCGAGTTCGGGCAGTGGCTGGAAGACATCGACATGCGGCCGACCGTGGCCGAGTTCCGCGCCTACCTGGAGGATCTGAAGGACAAGCAGGTGGGGTTCGTCCGCAAGAAGCACTCGGACGAGATGGCGGACGAGGTCGACCGGAACCTGCAGCAGTTCATCAAGAAGGTGCTCGGGCGCTCGATGTCGTCGCTGCGCAACTCCGAGACCCGCGAGGAGCGCGCACGGCACCTCGAGACGCTGCGCGCGCTGTTCTCGACCGAGGAGCGCGACGCCGACTGACCGGTCGCCGCGCCGGAAGGGCCTAGCGTCCCGGCGCGCCAGCGATCCTGGCCATCAACTCGCGCGAGCCCTGGTGCGACGGATCCAGCTCCAGCGCCCGCCGGCACCGCGCCCCGGCCTCCGCCCAGTCGCCCTGCTTCGCCGCCACCACCGCCAGGTTGTACTGCAGCGGCGCCAGGTTCGGCTGCTTCGCCGCCGCCGCCAGAAGCACCGCCCGCGCCTCGTCGAAGCGCCCCTGCATCCCCAGCAGCGAGCCCAGGTTCAGCGACGCCTCGTACAGCCCGGCATTCAGGCGCAGCGCGGCGCGGTAGTTCTGCTCGGCCTCGGGCATGCGACCCAGCGCCGCCAGCAGGTTCGCCTTGTTGAAGTGCGTCTCGCTGCGCGGGCGGATGGCGATGGCCGCGTCCAGGTGCGTCAACGCCTCGTCGGCCCTGCCCTCGGCATCGAGCAGCACGGCCAGGTTCTGGTGGGCGATGTCGTTGTCGCGCGTGACGGCCAAGGCATGGCGCCACAGGGAGTCACCGGTGCGCCAGGTCACGGCCTGCCGCCGCGCGCCCACCGCGAGCAGCCCGACCACGACCACGGCGACGCCGATGGCCACCGGCCGCAGCGCGCCGCGCCGCGCCGTCGCCTGCTCGAGCGCCACGGCGCCCAGCACCCACAGCCCGATGGCGCCCAGGTACACGTAGCGGTCGCCCATCGGCAGCTGGCCGCCCTGCACCAGGCCGATCGACGGCAGCAGGCAGGCGAGGAACCAGAACCAGCCCAGCGCGGCCAGCGGCGCGCGGCCGCGCCGCCACGCCAGGAACGCCGTCAGCGCCAGCCACAGCGCGCCCAGGGCGGCCGCGGCGGGGGCGGCCAGGCGCAGCCCCGCCTCGGGATAGCGCACGGCCAGGTTGTGCGGCCAGGCCAGGCGCGCCAGGTAGCGGCCGACGCCGGTCGCCGCGTCGAGCACGCGCTGCCCGGCGCTGATGGGCACCGGGGCGCCCATCTCGCCCGTGCGCGAGAAGTCGACGGTCACGATCGCCACGCCGATCGCGGCGGCCACCAGCACGGCCGGCAGGACCAGGTTGGCGCGCCAGGGTGCGGGCTTCGCGCCCGCGCGGGCCGCATCGCGCTGCCGCTCCCACCACGACAGCAGCAGCAGCAGCCCCGGCAGCACGACGGCCGCCGGCTTGGCCATCATCGCCAGCAGCCCGAGCACGCCGGTCACCAGCCAGCGCCGGCGCCCGGACAGCGACAGCCAGCCGAGGCAGGCGCCCAGCAGGAACGCGCCCATCAGCACGTCCTTGCGCGCGGTCACCCACGCCACGGCCTCGACGTTCAGGGGATGGACGGCGAACAGCGCCGACGCGAAGGTCGCGGCAAACGCGCCGCCGCCCAGGCGCCGGGCCAGCAGGAACACGAGCACGACGTTCAGCAGGTGCAGGACCAGGTTCGTGCGGTGGAAGCCGCCGGGTTCGGGGCCGGACACGCCGGCGTCGCACTGCAGCGACCACCACGTGGCCGGCACCCAGACGTCGCCGTGGCGGGCCGTCAGCGCCCAGCCCAGGTTCGCCGGCGTCGGCCCGCCCATGACGTGGGCGTTCTGCTCGACGTAGAGGTCGTCGTCGAAGTTGACGAAGCGGTACGAGGCGACGTCGCGGTACACGACCACGGCAAGCACGAGCGGCAGCAGCACCGGCCACAGGGACCGGAACAGCGCGCGCGACGGGGCGGGGCGGGCGGCGGCTTTCATCGGCCGAATATCGGGGAACGGCCGCGGGGCGTCAACCGGGCAGGGGCGGCGACGCAGGGGCGGGCGTTAGTCCCAGATGCCCAGCTCGGCGCGGGCGTCCTCCGTGGCGTCGACGCGCGGGTCCCAGGGCGGCGACCAGACCAGGTCGACGCCGCAGTACTTCACGCCGGGCATGCGCAGCACGGCGTTGCGGGCGGCCTCCATGATCTGGGGGCCCATCGGGCACATCGGGCTGGTCAGGGTCAGGCCCAGGGTGACGTGCCCCTCCTCCTCCTCGATCTCGACCTCGCGCAGCAGGCCCAGGTCGACGATGCTCAGGTTCAGCTCGGGGTCCTTCACCGGGCGCACGGCCTCGATGACCGCCGCCTGCGTCAGCTTGGACATCGTCAGGCCTCCGTCGTGGCCGGCGCGGCCGGCGCGCCGTCGCCCCCCGCATCCAGTGCGGACAGGAGCGTGATCCAGGGCAGCAGCGCGCACTTCACGCGCGCGGGGAACTTGCGGACGCCGGTCAGCACCTCGAGGTCGCCGGGATCCAGGTCGTCGGCCAGCACGCCGTCGGGCGAATGCATGGCGGTGCGGAAGGCCTCGGCCAGCGCACGGGCCTGCTGCGGCGTGCGGCCGGCGACCAGCTCGGCCAGGATGGAGCTGCTGGCGGTGGCGATGGCGCAGCCCCGGCACTCGACGTGCGCGCCGGTGATGGCGCCCGCCGCGCAGGCCAGTTCCAGCACCAGCTCGTCGCCGCACGAGGGGTTCTTGCCCTCGGCGCGCGCATCGACGGGCCCGGGCAGGGGCTCGCGCCCCCGCGGGCTGCGATGGTGGTCCAGGATCACTTCCCGGTACAGTTCGTCCATGCCGGCGTTCATGCCCCGAACACGCTCCTCGCGTAGCCGATGCCGTCGATGAGGGCGTCGATGTCGTCGTGCGCGTTGTACATGCCGAACGAGGCGCGGCTGGTGGCCACCACGCCCAGGCTGCGGTGCAGCGGCTGCGCGCAGTGGTGCCCGGCGCGCACGGCGATGCCCAGCGAGTCCAGCAGCTGCGCCATGTCGTGAGGATGCACCATCGGGTCGTGGAAGCTGACCAGGCCGCCGCGCCGCGCCGCGTCGAGCGGGCCGTAGATGGTCAGGCCGCCCAGGCGCCCCAGGCGCTCGAGGGCGTAGGCCGTCAGCGAGATCTCGTGCTGCCGCAGGCGCTGCAGCGTCGCCTCGTCGATGGTGTCCAGCGCCGCGGGGAAGGCGGCGGCCGCGCCCACGTTCGGGGTGCCGGCCTCGAAGCGGTAGGGGATGGCGGCCCAGGTGGCGCCGTCCAGCGTCACCGTCTCGATCATCTCGCCGCCGAACTCCACCGGCTGCAGGCGCTCCAGCGCGTCGGGCCCGCCCACCAGGAAGCCCAGGCCCATCGGTCCGTAGGCCTTGTGGGCCGAGAAGACCAGATAGTCGGCGCCCAGCTCGTCGAAGGTGAACGGCAGGTGGCCCACCGACTGCGCGGCGTCGACGACGACGACGGCGCCGCGACGGTGCGCGGCGGCGGCGACCTCGGCCACCGGGTTGATGGTGCCCAGCACGTTCGAGACGTGGGTCAGCGCCACGACGCGCGTGCGCGCCGTCAGCAGGCGCGGCAGGGCGTCCAGGTCCAGCTCGCCGCCCGCCGTCAGCGGCAGGTGACGCAGCACCAGGCCCTCGCGCCGCGCGACCTCGATCCAGGGGACCAGGTTGGCGTGGTGCTCCATCGCGGTCACGAGGATCTCGTCGCCCGGCCTCAGCGACGGCCCCAGGCCGCCGGCCACCAGGTTCAGCGCCGAGGTGGCGCCGCGCGTCACGACGACGCGCTCGGCCGGCACGCCCAGGAAGCGGCCCACGCGCGAGCGACAGCCCTCGTACAGGTCGGTGGCCTCGACGCCGAGCGTGTGCATGCCGCGGTGCACGTTCGCGTTGTGCTCGCGGTAGTAGCGCGCCTCGGCGGCGATGACGGAGCCGGGCTTCTGCGTCGTGGCCGCGCTGTCCAGGTACACCAGCGGGCGCCCGTTGACGTGCCGCCCGAGCACCGGGAAGCGGTCGGCGAAGATGCGGCCGCAGCGGTTGCAGTCGCCCGCCTGCCCCGCGCAGGGCTCCACGCCTGCCGGCGCCCGAAGGGAATCGCCGCGCGTCACGCCGTGCCCTCCCGGATCGTGGCCAGCCGCGGCCCGACGAACGACTCGACCATCGCGCGCGCGTCGTCCGGCAGCCGCGCCAGCGTGTTCTCGAGGAAGCCGCCCACGACCAGGCCCAGCGCCTCGCGCGGGTCCAGGCAGCGGCTCTCCAGGTAGAACAGCTGCTCCTCGTCCACCGGCGCGATCGTGGCGCCGTGGCTGCAGCTGACTTCCTGGTTGTGGATCTCCAGCTCGGGGATGGCGTCGGCCCGCGCCCGCGACGACAGCAGCAGGTTGCGGTTCTCCTGGTACGCCTCGCAGTGGTGCGCCTCGTCGTCGATGCGGATCAGGCCGGTGTACGTCGAGCGCGCCTGCTGCCCGGCCACGGCCTTGTAGTCGATGCGGCTGGCCGTGTGGGCCGCCGCGTGCCGGTGGCAGGTGTGCACGTCCGCGTGCTGCTTCCCCGCCACGAGCGCCACGCCGATGATCTCGCTGCGCGCGCCGGCGCCGGCCAGCACGGCCTCGACCTCCAGCTTGGTGTCGTCGCCGCCGAAGACGCCGCAGACGGTCAGCACGTCGGCGTCGGCCGCGGCCGCGGTCTCGACCGCCAGATGGCCGCAGGTGCCGGCCTCCCACACCTGCACCAGGGCGTGCCGCACGCGCGCGCCCGCGCCCGCGGCGACGAAGGTGCGGCCCGCGACGCGCACGTCCGGGCCCCCGCCCACGTGCTGCTCGACGACGGACGCCTCGGCGCCCGCGCCCACCTCGACGCGCAGGCGCGGCAGCGCCGCCGGCCCCGCCGCGTGCACGCGCACGTGGATCGGCCCGGCCAGGCGCGCGCCCGCCGCCACCTTCACGGTGGCGCCGGCGTTCCAGGCGGCCTCGTTCAGCGCGCCGAACAGGTCAGTCGCAGGCTGCGCGCCGGCGTCGGCGCCCGCAGCCAGCATGATGGTCCCCTCGGGCAGCCCCGGGGCCGTCTCCAGCACCGGCGCCATCCCGGGCCACAGGTCGATGACGGCCGCGGCGTCGCCAGGGCGCGGCGCGCGCGCCGGAGCGCCGCCCGCGGCGGCCGTGCCGATGGCCGCCGGCAGCAGCGCCGCCGGGTTGGTGAAGCGCCACAGGTGGCGCACGCGGTCGGGCTCGTCGGCGGCCTCGTAGCGGGCCAGGGCGGCCAGGCGCCGCTGCACCGCGGCCGCATCCTCGCCCAGCGAGGCGGCCAGCGCGCGCAGCAGCCCCTCGTCCAGCGCCGGCCGCGCCGACGCGATCAGGGAAGCGGTGACGTCAGCCAACGGACCCCTCCATCTCCAGCTCGATCAGCCGGTTCAGCTCGACGGCGTACTCCATCGGCAGTTCCTTCACGAACGGCTCGATGAAGCCGTTGACGATCATCAGGCGCGCCTTGTCCGGGTCCAGGCCGCGGCTCTGCAGGTAGAACAGCTGCTCCTCGCCCACCTTCGAGACGCGGGCCTCGTGCTCGACGCGCACGTCGGACTCGGCCACGTCCATCGTCGGGTAGGTGTCGGACACGGCGTGCTCGCCGATCAGCAGCGCGTCGCACTCGACGCTGGTCTTGCAGCCCTTGGCCCCGCGGTTGACCTTCACCAGGCCGCGGTAGCTGCTGCGCCCCTCGCCCTTGCTGATCGACTTGCTGACGATGCGGCTTGTCGTGTTCGGCGCCGCGTGCGTCATCTTGGCGCCCGCGTCCTGGTGCTGGCCGTTGCCGGCGAACGCGATCGACAGCACCTCGCCGTGCGCGCGCTCGCCCAGCAGCACGATGGCCGGGTACTTCATGGTCAGCTTCGAGCCCAGGTTGCCGTCCACCCACTCGACGACCGCGTCGGTGTGGGCGTGGGCGCGCTTGGTGACCAGGTTGTAGACGTTGGTCGACCAGTTCTGGATGGTCGTGTAGCGGATGCGGGCGCGGTCCAGCGCCACCAGCTCCACCACGGCCGAGTGCAGCGAGTCCGACGAGTACGTCGGCGCCGTGCAGCCCTCGATGTAGTGCACCGAGCTGTCCTCGTCGGCGATGATCAGCGTGCGCTCGAACTGGCCCATGTTCTCGGCGTTGATGCGGAAGTAGGCCTGCAGCGGGATGTCCACCTTTACGCCCTTGGGCACGTAGATGAACGAGCCGCCCGACCACACGGCGGTGTTCAGGGCCGAGAACTTGTTGTCGTTCGTCGGGATGATCTTCCCGAACCACTTGCGCACGATCTCGGGGTGCTCGCGCAGCGCCGAGTCCATGTCCATGAAGATGACGCCCAGCTTGGTCAGGTCCTCGCGGATGGAGTGGTAGACCACCTCCGACTCGTACTGCGCCGTGACGCCGGCCAGGAACTTGCGCTCGGCCTCGGGCACGCCCAGGCGGTCGAACGTGCGCTTGATCTGGTCGGGCACGTCGTTCCAGTCGCTGGCCTGCTCGCCCTTGGGCTTGATGTAGTAGTGGATGTTCTCGAAGTCGATGCCCGCCAGCGCCTCCTGGTTGCCCCAGCGCGGCATCGGCTTGGCCAGGAACGTCTCGAGCGCCGCGTGGCGGATCGCCCGCATCCAGTCCGGCTCGTTCTTCTTGCGCGAGATCATCTCGACCACTTCGTGGTCCAGGCCCTTGGGCGCCTTCAGGAAGTAGTCCTCGGGGTCGTGGAAGCCGTACTTCGCCGTGTAGTCGTCGTTGAGCGACGTCAGCTCGGCGCTGCGGGCGGCCCGGGCGTCGACGGCGGCGGCCACCGCCAGTTCCTCGTCGCGGCTCATGCGCGGCTCCCTTCGGCCACGGCAGCCTCGTCGGCCAGCCAGTCATAGCCCCGCTCCTCCAGCGCCGACACCAGCTCCATGCCGCCGGTGCGCACGAGGTGCCCGTTCATGAACACGTGCACCACGTCCGGCTGCACGTGGTTCAGGATGCGCTGGTAGTGGGTCACCAGCAGCAGGCCGTTCTGCGGCCCGCTGGCCAGGTTGATGCCCTCCGACACGATCTTCAGCGCGTCGATGTCCAGGCCCGAGTCCGTCTCGTCCAGCAGGCTGAACGACGGCTTGAGCAGCAGCATCTGCAGGATCTCCAGCTTCTTCTTCTCGCCGCCCGAGAACCCGTCGTTCAGGTAGCGCGTGATGAACGAGGGGTCGATGCTCATCGTCGCGAACGCCTCGTTCAGCTCCTGGCGGAAGGCGCGCACCGGAATTTCGGCGCCGCGCCGCGCGGCCAGCGAGGCGCGCAGGAAGTTGGCGACGGTCACGCCCGGCACCGCTACCGGGTACTGGAAGCTCAGGAACAGGCCGCGGCGCGCGCGCTCGTGCGGCTCGAGCGTATCGACGCGCTCGCCCTCCAGCCAGATGTCGCCCTCGACGCGGTAGCTCGGGTGGCCCATCAGGGCGGCGGCCAGGGTCGACTTGCCCGAGCCGTTGGGGCCCATCAGCGCGTGCTTCTCGCCGCGCCGGACGGTGAGGTCGACGCCGCGCACGATCAGCTTCTCGTTGTCGCCGTCCTTGACGAACACGCGCAGGTTGCGGCAGGCGAAGACGACGGACGGGTGGTCGGGGCTCAGCATCTGGTCGGACATTGCGGTCCTCGGGGGTTGGGGTCGCGTGGCAGTCACCATCACATCGGCCACAAGAAAATAAACATTACAGTACTTGTCAAGTATACATGAAAATCGGTCTCAACGGCGGTGGAACGGGGAATCCAGAAAGAGATAACGTATTCAATGGCAACATGTTGAATATTGATGCTGGCCCCGGACGCCGCCCTAAGTGGATAATCTTGTCCGCAGTCCCGGGGTCAACGCGCCCCCCTCGCCGGCCCGCTCCCTCGAAAGGTCACCCGCGCCATGCAGCCCGAACTCGTGGTGATGGCCGCCGGCCTCGGCTCGCGCTTCGGCGGCCCCAAGCAGGTGGTCCCGGTGGGCCCCGGCGGCGAGCGGCTGGTGGACTATGCGGTGTTCGACGCCCTGCGCGCCGGGCTCGGCCGCGTGACCTTCGTCATCCGCCGGGACATGCAGGCGGCCTTCCATGAGGCCGTCGGCGCCCGCTACGCCGGCCGCCTCGAGGTGGCCTACGCCTTCCAGGAGCCGGACCAGGTACCCGCCGGTTGCGCCGCGCCGCCCGGGCGCACCAAGCCCTGGGGCACCGGCCACGCCGTGCTGGCGGCCGCGCCGGCCGTGCGCGCCCCGTTCGTGGTCATCAACGCCGACGACTACTACGGACCGGCCGCATTCGCGACCGCCGCAGCATTCCTGCGCGAGGGCGCCGCGGCGGCGGCCGGTCCCGCGCGGTTCGCCATGGTCGCTTGGCGCCTGGCCAACACGCTCTCCGAGCACGGCACCGTCTCGCGCGGCGTCTGCGACGTCGCGCCGGACGGCCGCCTGCGCGGCGTGACAGAGCACACGGCGCTGACGCCCTGCCCCGGCGGCGCGCGCGACAAGGCCGCGGCCGCGGACAGCCCCGCCCTGGCCGGCGACACGCCGGTGTCGATGAACTTCTGGGCCTTCACGCCGGCGGTCTTCGCGCAGCTGGCGGGGCGGTTCGCCCGCTTCCTCGACGAGCACGGCCACGAGCCCGGCGCCGAGTTCTTCCTGCCGGCGGCGGTCGAGGACGCGGTGCGCGCGGGCGAGGCCACCGTCGACGTCCTGTCGACGCCCGACCCGTGGTTCGGCCTGACCTACCCGGGCGACCGTGAGCACGCCGCGGCCCGGCTGCACGCGCTGGCGGCCGATGGCACCTACCCGGACCCGCTCTGGCCGTGACCGTGCGCGGCAACGCCCGCTTGTCGCGCCGCGACGGCTCGCCTATCCTCGGCGCTCCATGAACCGTCCCCCTTGCGACCCCTGCGCTATCGCCGCGCGCTTCGCCCTGCCCGGCCGCGTCCTGGACGCCGAGCCGCTCGGGGGCGGGCACATCCACGACACGTTCGTGGCGACGGTGTCGCCGGTCGAACGCTTCGTGCTGCAGCGGCTGAACGAGCGCGTCTTCCCGGACCTCGACGGCCTGATGGAGAACCTCGGCCGCGTCACGCGCCACCTGCAGGCGCAGGGCGCGCCGCACGCGCTGACGCTGGTGCCGACCGCCGACGGCGACGACTGGCTGCGCGACGGGGAGGGCCGCGCATGGCGCGCGTTCCGCCTGGTCCCCGGCGCCGTCTCGCGCAACGGCGTCGACACGCCGCCGGAGGCCTGCGCGGTGGCCGCCGCCTTCGGCGACTTCCAGCGGCGGCTGGCCGACCTGCCCGGGCCGCCCCTGCACGAGCACCTGCCCGGCTTCCACGACGGCGCCGCGCGCCTGCGCTCCCTGCAGGACATCGCGGCCGCGGACCCCTGCGGGCGCGCCGCGTCGTCCCGCGCCGAGCTCGCCTGCGCGCTCGAGCACGCCCACCTGGCCGGCCTGTTCGCCGACCTGGGCCGCCTCGGCGCCGTGCCGGGCATCGTGCACAACGACACCAAGCCGGACAACCTGCTGCGCGACGCGGCGACGGGCGCGCCGCTGTGCGTAATCGACCTCGACACGGTGATGCCGGGCTGGCGCCTGGCCGACTTCGGCGACCTGGCGCGGGCCGCCTGCTGCCGCGCGCCCGAGGACGAGCGCGACCTGTCGCGCATGCAGGCCGACGCCGACCTGTTCGCCGGGCTGGCCCGCGGCTTCTTGCACGCGGCCGGCCCGCTGTGCGCCCCCGCCGAGCGCTCGGCGCTGCCGGACGCGGCCATGGCCATCGTCTGGGAGCAGGGCGTGCGCTTCCTGGCCGACTGGCTGGCCGGCGACACCTACTACGCCGTCCATCGCCCGGGCCACAACCTCGACCGGTGCCGCGCCCAGTTCGCGCTGCTGCGCTCGCTGTCGCGGCAGGCAGACGACCTGCGGGCGCGCGTGGCCCGCATCCTCGACGAACAGGAGACGGCGTGAGCGGATTCAGCGCGGTCGACGGCGCCATCGTCGGCCTCTACCTGCTGGGCACGATGTTCGCCGGGCTTGCGGTGCGGCGGTACGTGGGGCGCGTCGAGGACTTCCTGCTGGCCGGCCGCGAGGTCGACGTCCACCTGGGCATCGCCAGCCTGGCCGCCACCGAGTTCGGCATCGTCACCTGCATGTACACGGCGCAGAACGGCTTCCTCTACGGCTTCGCCGGCGCGGTTCCCGGCCTGCTGCAGGCGGCGGCGATGCTCGTCGTCGGCCTGACCGGCTTCGGCGTGGGGCCGCTGCGCGAGGCGGGCGTCGCCACGCTGCCCGAGCTCTTCGAGCAGCGCTTCGGCCCGCGCGTGCGCTGGGCCGCCGGCGTGGTCATCGTGCTCGGCGGCCTGCTGAACATGGGCGTGTTCCTGCGGACGGGCGGCGAGTTCCTGCTGCAGGTGACGGGTGCGGGCGCCGCCGCGGGCGCCGGTGGCTGGGTGGCCTCGCACCTGCTCGAGATCGCGATGACGGCGCTGCTCCTGCTGGTCGCCGTCTACACGGTGCTGGGGGGCATGCTCTCGGTGCTGGTGACCGACTTCCTGCAATTCGTGGTGATGAGCGCCGGACTGCTGGTGGTCACCTTCCTGATCCTGCGCCACGTCGGCTGGGGCGCGCTGGTCGACGCCGTGCAGGCGCATCGCGGCGCCGGCGGCTTCAACCCGCTGGCCAACCCGACGATGGGCTGGCCCTACCTCCTGTTCAACGCCTGCCTGCAGCTGGCCTCGGTGCTGACCTGGCAGACGGCGATCCAGCGCGTGCTCTCCGCGCGCGACGCGCGCACCGGGCGGCGCATCTACACCGGCACCAGCTTCTTCTTCGTCGCGCGCTTCCTGGTGCCCGGCATCTGGGGCATCGCCGCCCTGGCGGTCCTGGGCCCGGGGGCCGACTCGCTGCACGCCATGCCCGGCTACCTGGCCACCATCCTGCCGGTCGGGCTGATGGGCCTGCTGGTGGCCGCCATGCTCGCGGCCGACATGAGCACCGACTCGTCGTACATGCTCACCTGGGCCAGCGTGATCTGGAACGACATCCTGCGCCCCCTGCACCGCGGGCTGTGGGGCGACCGGCGCGGCCTGCGCTGGAACCGGCTCATCGTCGCGGGCATCGGCGTCTTCCTGCTTCTGTACGGGCTGTGGTACCCGCTGAAGGGCGACCTCTGGACCTACCTGGGCGTGACGGGAACCATCTACCTGGCCAGCATGTCGACGCTGCTGGTGTCGTGCTGCTACTGGCGCGGCGCCAACGGGACGGGCGCCGCGGCGGCGATCGCCACCGGCGCGGCCATCCCGGTCGCCTACCTCGTGCTCGAGCAGTTGCCGGCCACCGGCGCCTTCGCGCACGACACCATCGGCCCCTACTGGTCGGGTCTCGCGGCCTACGCGGGCTCGGCGCTCGCGATGCTCATCGGCTCGAAGCTGGGCGCCCGGCGCGCCCCGAGGGAGGCGTGATGGACTTCCACGGACACCCCTTCTGGTGGCTGGTGACGGCCGCGGTGCTGGCGTGGTACTCGACGGTGACGGTGTGGGTGGCGGTCAGGGGCGTGCGAGACATCCGCGGGATGCTGCGGCGCCTGCGCGGCGGTCCCGATTGACGTTTGGCCGCGCGGCGGCGATTTTGTCGCCCTTGTCGGCCGCCGGCCGACGCCCCGACGCCGACCGGAACCCCTGTGGACGATCTGGACGATCTGCACGACATGGACGACTTGGACCCAACGAGCACCCCGAACCCGCCGCAGCCCCCGCGCCGCCCCCCGCTGCGCACCTGGTTCGCCACGACGTTCTCGTCCCTGCAGGTCCGCAACTTCCGCATCTACTACGCGGGCCAGACCGCCTCGATGGTCGGCACCTGGGTGCGCCGCACCGCGCTGGGCTGGATCATCTACGAGATGACCGGCTCGCGCGCGATGCTCGGCACCATCATGGGCCTGGTCCTGCTGCCGATGTTCGTGTTCTCGCCGCTGGCCGGCGCCATGGCCGACCGCGTCGACAAGCGCCGGCTGGTCGTCTTCACGCAGCTGCTGGCCGCCTCGTCGTCGGCCGCCATCGCCGTGCTCGTGCTCGGCGGTTGGGCGCGGCCCTGGCACCTGATGACGCTGGCCACCATCGGCGGCATCGCCTTCGCCTTCGAGGTCCCCGCGCGCCAGGCCTTCGTCAGCGACCTGGTCGGGCGCGAGCACCTGCTGAACGCCGTGGCCCTGAACTCCGTGCTCGTCAACTCGTCACGCGTGATCGGCCCGGCCATCGCGGGCATCGTGATGGCGGGCGTCGGCGCCGGCTGGTGCTTCGCGCTGGACGCGATCAGCTACCTGGTCGTCACCGTCACCCTGCTCTCGCTGCGGCTGCCGCCCCACCGCGCCGCGCCGCGCACCACCAGCCACTGGCAGGACCTGCTGGAGGGCTTCGGCGAGGTGCGCCGCAACCGCCGCGTGCGCACCCTGCTGCTGATGCTGTGCCTGATGGGCGTCTTCGGCTGGGCCTGCCAGACGCTGATGCCCGCCATCGCGCAGGACCTGCTGCACCTGGGCGAGTGGCAGTACGGGCTGATGATGGCGATGTTCGGCGTGGGCGCCATCGGCGGCGCACTGGTGGTGGCCGGCCGCACGGCGGCCGACACGTCGCGCCTGCAGGTGTTCGGCGGCATCTGGCTCTTGTGCCTGGGCGCGCTCGTCATCGCCGCGACGCGCCACCCGCTGACGATCGGCGCCGGCCTGGCCATCGCCGGCTTTGGCGCCGTCATGTTCATGTCGACCAGCAACACCCTGGTGCAGACCAGCGTCGAGGACCACCTGCGCGGGCGCATCCTCGGCATCTGGTCGGTCGGCTTCGGCGGCTCGCTGCCCCTGGGCTCGTTCCTGGCCGGCTGGGTCGCGCAGCGCGTCTCGCCGTTCACGACCATCGGCGCCTTCGCCGGCATCCTGGCCGTGTCCAGCTTCTTCGTCTGGCGCCGGCTGCCTCGGCGGCAGCGGGCGGTGTGAAGCCTAGTCCCTCGGCAAGCTCCGCCACAATCCCGCCAGGAACACCACCAGGCACAGCCCCAGCGCCCCGTGCACCGCGCCGTACACGACGAAGCGCGCCACCGCGCTGCCGCCCAGGAACGCCGCATCCACCTGCGCCAGGTCCGTCGCCCCGCCGCGCACCGCCAGCAGGAAGTGGTAACCCTTCACCAGTTGCAGCACCGAGGTCGCCGCCGCGGCCGGCAGGTAGCCCCACAACAGCCAGCGCAGCGACAGCGGGCCCACCTCGCGGCCGCCCGCGCGGCGCGCCATCAGCAGCGCGCCGGCCAGCGCCAGCGGCACCAGCACGCCCATCGTGAAGATGTGCCCGTGCACCAGCGCCAGGTTGATGACCGATTCCAGGTGCAGGCCCGCCCCCGCCTTGGCGAACGGCAGCTTGCGCGCCGACTCCTGGAACGAGATGCCCGTCAGCAGCCCCACCACCGCCATCACGATCGCGTAGCGCAGCAGCGTGCGCACCGCGGCGGTGTAGCCGTCCGGGAGCCTGTCCGTCGTCGTGCCGCTCATGGTTCTCCCCGTTCCGTTTCCGTCACCCTGTGCGCCCCGCCGCCCGGCAGCCAGGCCGGCGCCAGCACCGCCACCGAGGCCAGCAGCCCCGGAAAGATCGCCTCGACATGCAGCCACGGACCGCCGCGCCCCGCCGCGAGCCAGGCTGTCGCCACGACCCCCGCCGTCACCATCGCCGCCACCACGCGGCGGCCGTCCACGCGCCAGCGCGTGTGCGCCAGCGCCAGCGGCAGCAACAGCACCGGCGTGCCGGCCGAGCCCAGCACCTTCCACAGCGTGATGACCGACCCGGCCGCGAGCGCCATCACGATCGTCACCACCGCCGTCACCGCCAGGCTCCACTGCACGCCGCGCCGCATCGACTCCTCGGACTGGCCCCGCCAGCGACCCACCACGTCGCGCCCCAGCGTGATCGCCGCGATGAACGCGTAGCTGTCGACGGTCGACATGATCGTCGCCAGCATGCCCACCGTGAAGACGCCCTGCAGGAACCCCGGCAGCACGCGCGCCGACAGCGCGGGGAACGCCTGCACCGGGTCGGCCAGATCGGGCAGCAGCGCCCGCGCGTACAGGCCCGAGGCGGTGGTCAGGAAGTCGAACAGCACCCAGAACGCGATCGAGACGAGGATGCCGTTGCGCGCCACCTTCTCGTCGCGCGCGGCGTAGCAGCGCTGGAAGAACGCCGGCTCGACCAGCGTCGACATGGCGATGAAGTACCACACGAACACGGCCTGCCAGCCCAGCCCGCCGTCCCAGACCAGGTGCGACGGCGGCACGTGCGCCGACAGCCACGCCCAGCCGCCGAACTTCAGGAAGCAGGCCGGCACCATCACCAGGAAGCCCAGGAACATCAGCACGAACTGCACGCACTCGGTCTCGACCACCGCCTGCAGCCCGCCGCGGAACACGAACGCCACCGACAGCACCGTGCCCAGCGAGACGGTCACCCACAGCGGCCAGCCGGTGGCCAGTTGCAGCAGCACGCCCAGCATCAGGACGTAGGCCGCCGGCGCCGTCATCACGAAGAGCGTACCGGCCCCCACCAGGGCCGCGCCCCGGCCGTAGCGCGCCTCGAACAGGTCGGGGATGGAGAGCATGCGGGTGCGCCGCGCGCGCGCCGCGAGCAGGAAGGCGAAGATGGCCGCGTACAGGTAGTAGGGCACGCCGAAGACGAGCCAGTTGCTGACGCCGTGGCGCCACGTGTACTCGCCCACGCCGAGGATGCCGCCGTAGAACGTCGAGACCAGCGTGGCCACGAAGGCGGGCAGCGTCAGGCGCCGGCCGGCCACCAGGTAGTCGACCGTGCCGGTCACGGGCCGGCGCAGCACGCGCAGCACCGCGTAGAGCAGGTAGAGCACGTAGGCCAGCGTGGCCCACGAGGACATGAGGCCGGCGCCCATCTATTCGGGTTCGCGCTCGGACCGCGACGGCTCGGGCTCGCGATCGACCAGCGCCAGCAGGGAACCGCTGCCCACCGACAGCAGCAGCGGCGACAGCGTCACCACGTTGCTGATGGTGTTCGGGCCGTGGGCCCCCAGCGTCTCGTTCAGCAGCGGGTAGGCGGCGCCCTCGGTGGTCACGCCGCGCGCCTCGCCGTTCAGCGCCAGCAGCGAGAAGCGCGTGCCCGCCGGCAGGTCCCACGACTCGCGCGCGCCCGGCCCCACCCGAACGCCGTCCGACAGGTAGCCCGACAGGCACACGCGCAGGCGGTCGCTGAACCGCTCGAGCAGCTGGATGTTGAACAGCGTGTGGTCCAGCCGCCAGCCCGTGGCGCCCAGCAGCACGGCCTCCTCGTAGCCCTGCTCGGCAAGGTACAGCAGCGCCTTCTCGCTGTCCGAGGTGTAGGCGTCGTCCACCTGCAGGAACAGTGGCCCGCCCCGCCCGGCCAGCACGCGCCCGGCCAGCGAGTCGAAGTCGCCGATCACCACGTCCGGCACGCGCGGCAGGTGCTCGTAGGGATGGCCCGCCGCGTCGGTGCACACGAACAGGTCGGCGCCCTCGAGCCACCACGCCAGCTGAGCCGGCGACGGCGGCGGGCCGTCGCACAGCACCACGGCCCGCGGCCCGCGCTTGGGAAAGAACGGGCAGCCCGCGCCGCCGGCCTTCTGCGTGTCGTCGATCATCAGAACCCGCAATCGATCCCGACGGCCAGGTTGCGCCCGGCCGCCGGCGTTTTCCAGTTCTCGCCGTACCAGTAGCCCCAGGTCTCGTACTCGGCGCCGGTCAGGTTGCGCAGGTGCGCGAACACCGAGACCTCGCCGCCGTGGATGAGCCCCGCCTTGCGCAGGTCCAGCCACAGCGACGCGTCGAGCGTCGTCCAGGGGTCGATGGTGCGGTCACCCAGTCCGGAGTTGTCCAGCCACTGGCGCCCGGTGCTGCGCACGCGCACGCGGCTGCGCACGGCGTCGCCCCACTGCCCGTCCCAGACCACCATCGCCAGGTGCTCGGGGAACAGGGCCAGCGGCTTGCCCGCGTAATCGTACACCGTGCCGTCCCAATCGTGGAAGGTGAACTCCACGGCCTCGTCCCACGACCGCGACGCCGTCACCGCCACCACATGCGACGGACCCAGCTGCGCCCGCGCGCTGAACTCCACGCCCCGGTGCCGGGTGCGCCCGGCGTTGCCGCGGATGCCGCTGCCGTCGTCGGACACCCCGCCGTACGGCACGATCTCGTTCGTGAAGTCCATCCAGTAGCCGCCCAGCGACCAGGCCAGGTTCGCGCCCCGCCAGCCGAGGCCGAACTCGCGGTCGACCACCCGCTCGGGCTTCACCAGCGGGTCGGACCACTCGACGTAGGCGATGCCACCCTGCCCGTCGGGCACCTCGCGCCGCGTGCCGAACAGCGGCTCGGCGCCCAGGTCGTCGCCGCCGGTCCAGGTGTCGAACAGCTCGCTGTCGGTGGGCTCGCGGTGGTTGACCCCGGCGTTCACGTAGAACAGCGCCCGGCCCCCGGCCACCGACCCGGGCACGGCCCAGTCCAGGCCGCCCTTCGGGTTGAAGAACCCGTCGGTGACGGCGTACCGGTTCAGCTTGTCGCCCGCGAAGTTGCCCGCCGCCTGCTGCGCGAACTCGTACCGCTTGCGCTGGTACTGCAGGTTCACCGTCGCCTGCAGGCCGCGGCCCAGGCGCCAGCACTCGTCGGCGTACAGCGACCAGGCCTTCTTGTCGCCCTCGTAGCGGTGGTACACCCACGGCGTCGTGAAGGCGTCGGGCGCCAGCCCCTGCGCCCACAGCACCTCGCCCCAGTGGTTGGAATGGAAGGTGTAGGCGTCGCCGCCCACCAGCAGCCGCCCGCGCCCCTGCTCCCAGGCCAGCGACGGCACCCAGCCGGTGTGGCGCTTGCTGACCCACTTGCGGCGGATAAGGTCGACCTCGTCGCCGGCCAAGGGACCGCCGGGCACCAGGTCCAGCCCGTACGTCGCGGCCGACTGGCCCGCCTTGTAGTTCTCGTAGAAGCCGTCGCCCCGCACGTGGTACAGGCGGCTGACCAGGGTCACGTCGTCGCCCAGCCGCCACGTGTGGTGCCACGTGAAGTGCGGCTGCCGGAAGTCGTCGACGGCGTTGTGGTACGTCTCCATGTTGGCGGTGCGGTCCACCTCGAGGATGGACTCGGGCACTGCGTCCCAGGCGTGGTGCGACAGTTCGCGCCCGGTCTGCACGCCCACCTGGTCGATGGTCGTCGCGGTGATCCGCCGCGCGCTCCACGACACGCCCCAGCCCTCGTGCGCCGAGCGGTCGCGGTAGCCATCGGTCTCCTGGCGCGACAGGCGGATCGCCGTGGCCCAGCCGTTCTCGCCAAGCCCGCTGTCCCAGGCCAGCATCTGCCGCGCGTACCCGTAGCTGCCCGCGTCCAGGGCCACGCGCGTGCCCGGCCGCTCGCCCGGCGGCGTGGTCGCCACGTCGACGGTGCCGCCGATGGCCGTCATCCCGCCCACCGAACCGGTGACCCCGCGCTGCAGCTGGATGTCCTGCACGTCGCTCGCCAGGTCGGGCATGTCGACCCACCACACCTGGTGATCCTCGGGATCGTTCAGCGGGATGCCGTCCAGCAGCACACCCACGCGCCGCTGGTCGAAGCCGCGCACCTTCAGGTACGTGTAGCCCAGCCCGACACCGGCGTCCGAGTACGCGAACACGCCGGGCTGCGACTGCACCAGCATCGGCAGTTCCTGGTCGGGCTCGCGGCGGGCCAGCTCGGCGGCCGTCACGTTCGAGACGTTCAGCCGCGCGTCCTGCCCGAAGCGCGAGGCGGTGACCTCCACCTCGGGAGCGGCGTACACGGCCTCCTCGCCGGGCAGCACGGCGGTGGTGTCGACGACGACGGGAACGGCCTCGGGCTGGGCCGCGGCCGGCCCGCCTGTGGCCAGGCCGGCGGCCACGACGGTCGCCAGCGCCAGCAGGGCAAGTGAGGATGGATGGTTGCGCATGGCCGCCTCCAGGCGAGGTGGCCGGTGCGGGAACGTCACCGCAGACAAAAAGGCGCCCCCCGTTGTGTTGGAAGGCGCCCTAAAGCGGCCCGTTTCCCTACGCCGGCATGATCCGGTTCAGGTTCCAAGGGTCTTTCTCAGGCCAACCCGGTCCAGCCGGCTCGGCCACCCCCAACGGTATCCGCCACGGTAGCCCCGCCCCCGGACCCTGTCAACCG
>CAINDZ010000249.1 GCA_903847545.1 uncultured bacterium
GAACAGCAGGGCCTTGTCGTCGGCGGTGAAGGTGCCGGGCATCTCGCCGGCCGAGTGGTACGTCAGCCGGACGGCCTCGCCGCCGGCGGCCGGCATCACGTAGACGTCGAAGTTGCCCGAGCGGTCCGACGCGAACGCCAGGGTGCGGCCGTCATGGCTCCACACCGGCGCGTATTCATAGGCGTCGCTCAGGGTCAGCGGGACGGCGACGCCTCCCGCGGCGGGGACCGACCAGAGGTCGCCCTTGTATTCGAAGACGACGGTCTTGCCGTCGGGCGAGATGGCCGGGTAGCGCAGCCACAGCGGCGCGTCGGCCGGGGCGGCGGCCAGCGGGGTGGCCAAGGGGGCGGCCAGCGCCAGCAGCAGGGCCAGCAGCAAGGCGAACGACTTCATGGGACGGTCTCCTCGGGGCAGGGGTGGCGACGGGGGTCGATCAGCGACACAGTCTACACACACGGGCGGGCGGCGTCAGCAGGCGGCCCGTGCGGAATGGATACGGGGATTCGGGGGTTGGCGTTGCGGGAATAATCCGGGGGGCAGGGCTCCTCCAGGACAAGTAGCCCACCGGCACGGTTCCGACGGCACGGGCCTATTCGAAGTCCGTCGTCTGCAGCCGCAGCACCTCGTTGTGCGCGAACCGGATGGGCTCGAGGTCGGCCACCGTGGCATGCACGAGCGCGTCCGAGTCCTGGAACGCATTCGTGTCGGCATCCACCAGCCGGAACTCGTCGACCAGTTGCCACAGCACGTACACGCGCCGGCCGGCGGAAGGCGCCTCCACCGTGTAGGGCCGGACGTCCGCATCCTCGGCGGCGAAGCAGACGGCGCCGACCTCGCGGGAGGTGGCCGTCCTGGCGAAGCCGGCGACGACGGCGGCGGCGAACGGATCCCACGATCCGCCGGCCGCCATCGCGACGCCCAGCGTGCGCGAGAACTCGAGGCTCTCGGCGCGTTCCGTGGAGGCGCCCCAGGTCACCGACTCCTCGAATGCGGCAGGCGTGCCGGGATCCACGAAACCCTGCTCGAGCCGCTGCCAGTGCCGGGTGTGCAGCAGGCGCGGCCTCTCGCTGATGTACGACGGGCTCGTCGCCGCCGGGTCGCCCGTGTTGACCGGCAACCATCCGGCGCAGGCCAGCGTCAGGCGCCGGTTCTCGACCGTCCAGGCGTACGAACCGTCGTCGCGCATGGCGCGCAGCTGCAGCACCAGGGGCACGTAGTCGTCCAGCGGGGCCGACATCCCGACGACCTTGTCCGCCGACCGCTCCGGCGCCGGTTCGTCGACCGCGCCCGGCATCGGCACCGCCGGCAGGATCTGCGGCCCCTGCGGTTCCGGCGTCGCCGGATCGTTGCCACAACCGCCGAGGCAGGCCAGGACCGCACCGAGGACGACGAGGGCTCCGATCAACGTCCTGCTTTTCACTGCCGCATCCTTCCGCTGGAGAAACACCGCGGCTTGAAACTCCGCGCCTTGCCAGGGGCCGGCCACGCTCAGTCCAACTGGTAGGCGAAGTACAGGTTGGTGCCGCCGACGCCGTGGTTCAGGTCGACCGGGATCTTGACGTAGCCGAGGGGCGTCGCATCCCGGTTCCTGAGCACGACGAGGTCGCGCACGCGCGAACATGACGGATCCCGGGTGTACCACAGCCAGACGAGGTC
>CAINDZ010000250.1 GCA_903847545.1 uncultured bacterium
GGCGGCGACGCCGGCGGCCGCGGGCTGGCTCCTGGCCGCGATCGCCGTATGGGCCGGCTTCTACGTGGCCGGGTTCACCGAGTGGTATTTCGGGGATGCCGAGTCGATGTTGATCTACCTGGCGATCCTCGGCGCCGCGCTCGGCGTCCGGCCGCAGGCGCCGGGCGCTCAGGCCTGAAGCAGCCGCTGGTATTCCCCGTACAGCGCCGCCCACATCGCCTCGGGACGGAAATCCGCCAGGATGCGTTCGCGCCCGGCCCGCCCGTGCCGCGCCCGCAGGTCGGGTTCGTCGACGTAGCGACGCAGCGCGCGCGCAAGGGCCGCCGCGTCGCGGGCGGGCACCAGCATCCCGGTCACGCCGTCGACCACGGCGTCGATGCAGCCGGGGACCGCGCTCGCGACCACCGGCAGCGCCATCGCCGAGGCTTCCATCGGCACTAGCGGGAATCCTTCGCGGTAGGTCGGCAGGGCCAGGATGTCCATCGCGGCGTAGCAGGCCGGCATGTCGAGCACCTCGCCGGTCAGGTGCACGCGCGGCGCCGCGCGCAGGTAGGCCAGGTCGTCGGCCGCCACCGGGTCGCCGTCCTCGACCGGGCCGCAGACCAGCAGGTGCAGCGCCGGGTTCGCCGCGGACAGTTCCTTCCACGCCGCCGCCAGTTCGCCCACCCCCTTGTCCCTCACGAGCCGCCCGACGAAGCCCACCACGACCGCCTCCGGCGGTATCCCCTGCGCCGCGCGGATGGCCGCGCGCTCCGCGGGCGGATAGCGCGCGGGATCGAAGGCGCCCGCGGCGTCGATGCCGTTGATGGTCCCGTTGCCGGGCACCAGGATGCGGTCCGCGCGGCAGACGCCTTCCTGGTCCGCGACCGCCGCGACCGAGCGGCTGACGCACAGGACACGCGTGGCCAGGCGGCACGACAGCCGTTCGACCGCACACAGCAGCGACCGGCGGCGCCCCGTGGCCGTCAGGAAGGGAAACCCGTGGATGTGGTAGATGCGCACGGGAGTCCGGACCAGCCACGCGCCCAGCATGCCGACGAGGCCGCCCTTCGGCGTGTGCGCGTGGACGATGTCCGGCCGCAGGCGCGCCAGCAGGCGGCACATGCGCAGCAGGGACACGAGGTCCGCCGGCGGGCTGATGCGGCGGGCCATGGGCAGCGCGTGCACCGGCACCTGTTCACGCTCGGCGAACAGGCGCAGGAAGCGGCCCGGCGACGCCACGGCCTCCACGACCATGCCGCGGTCGACCATGTAGCGGACCTGCCCACCGAAGAAGGCCCACAGCGAGTCGGGCACGGTCGTCACGTGGAGCAGCCTCGGATGCGCGGGATCTCGGGCCATGCCTGGTCGTTGCCTTCCGCCGCGTGCGATCAACCCGGCGGCAGCTGCGCCGCGTCGCCGGTCTGGCCCTGGAAGTCCGGCACCAGCCCCAGCAGCTCGCACCACAGTTCCGCCCGGTCGCCGAGGCGGGCCGCCGCGATCAGCCGCACCGCCGCCGCCTCGACGGCCACGGCATCGATCGGCTGCCGGCGCGCGGCCAGGATCCCGGGGTTGGTCGTGGGCTGCGGCTCCTCGCCCTCGCTCCAGAGCTCCTCGTACATCTTCTCGCCGGGCCGCAGCCCGACATACTTGATGGCGATGTCCACGTCGGGCGTGAGCCCGGACAGGCGGATCATCTGCCGCGCCAGGTCCGCGATCTTCACCGGCTTGCCCATGTCGAGGATGAAGACGTCGCCGCCCGTGCCCATGGCCGCGGCGAAGAGCACCAGCTGCACGGCCTCGGCGATGGTCATGAAGAAGCGTTCCATCGTCGCGTCGGTCACCGTCACCGGCCCGCCGGCGGCGATCTGCTTGTTGAACATCTCGACGACGCTGCCGGCCGAGCCCAGCACGTTGCCGAAGCGGATGATCATGAAGCGCGTCCCGGAGCCGGCCGCCCCGTTGCGCGCCAGGATCAGCTTCTCGGCGATCTGCTTGCTGGCGCCCATCACGTTGGTGGGCTTGACCGCCTTGTCGGTGGAGATCATGACGAAGCGCCCGACACCGTGCCTGAGCGCCATGTCCGCCAGCTGGCGCGAGCCCAGCACGTTGTTGAGCACCGCCTCCTCCGGGTGGAACTGGAGGATGGGCACGTGCTTGTAGGCGGCGGCGTGGAACACGATCTCCGGGCGCGCGTCCGTGAAGAACCGCTCGAGGCGCACCTCGTCGCGGATGTCGCCGAGCATGAACTCCAGCCGGCCGCGCGCGCCGCCGTCGCGCAGCTCGCGCTCGATCCGGAACAGCCCGTTCTCGTCCTTGTCCAGGCAGGCCAGGTACGCGGCGCCGGCGGCCACCACCTGGCGGCAGAGCTCCGAGCCGATGCTCCCGGCGGCGCCCGTCACCAGCACGCGCCGGCCCTGGACCAGCCCGGCCAGGATCTGCTGGTCGCCGGCGATCGGCCGGCGGCTGAGCAGGCTGGTGGTCGAGAAGTCCTCCACCCGCCGCACGCCCGGCTTCTCGCTCTCCATGATCTCCCAGAAACTGGGCACCGACTTGAGCGGCAGGCCCGTCTCCTGGCATCGGGAGACGATGCGGTACATCTGGGAGGTCGTGGCCGACGGGATGGCGAGCACCAGCACCTCGGCCCGCACCATGTGGGCGACCACGTCGACCTCGTCGATCGTGCCGACGACGGGAACGCCGCGGATGCGCATCCCCCGCGCCTGCGCGTTGTCGTCGACGATGGCCACGGGCTTGAACCCGCCCAAGCGCGGCGACTGCATCGCCTCGATGGTTAGCGCCCCGGCGTTGCCGGCGCCGATGATCACGGCGCGCCGCCGCGGCTGCCGGTTGCCCAGCCGGTCGGAAGGCCCCCCGACCAGGCGGTAGGCGAAGCGACCGCCGGAGACCAGCCCGAGGCAGAGCACCATGTCGATGGCCAGCGTCGACAGCGGGAAGCCGCCGGGCCGCCGCCAGAACACCCACAGGGCGATGATGATGAGCGCGCTGCTGGACAGGACGCTGAGCACCAGGGGCGGCAGGTCCTCGATCGAGGCGAAGCGCCACGACTGCCGGTGCACGCCGGTCAGCCAGAAGAAGAGCATCCGCACGGGCACCGTTACCACGAGCATCGCCAGCCACCATGCCTGCCAGTGCGCGAACGCCGAAGCGATGACATGGTCCAGCACGAGGAAGCGCAGCAGGAACGACGCGGTGACCGAGATGGCCGACAGCACGCCGAAGAACAGCAGGGTGAACAGCAACCGGTGTTCGCGCACGAAGGAGGTGAGACGGCCCTCGTCGCGCAGGAGCGGCGAGCCGAGCTCCCGCAGCTTGCGCCGAAGGACGTCTTCCCCGGGAGCGTCAGCGTTCAGCATGGAAGCGGATCGCCCTCTCTCATGGGCGGCGGTCTCAGCGGACCGCCGCGGCCAGGACCTTCCGCACCGCGACAACGGTGTCGTTCATCTCGTCCGGGCCGAGCGTCGGGTGCACCATGAACATCAGGCTCGTCTCGCCCAGCCGGGCGGCCACCGGGAAGCGCTCGGCGGGCTCCATGCCCGTGCCGGCGAAGGCCTTCTCCCGGTAGATCTCGGGGCACGACCCCATCCAGCACGGCACACCTTCGCGGTTGATGGCGTGCTTGACCCGGTCGCGGTCCCAGCCGTCGCGCAGCTGCTCGGGGCGCACGAACCCGTAGAACTTGTACCAGGCGTGTTCGACGTGTCCCGGCGGCGTGGGCAGTCGCAGGCCGGGCGTGCCGCTCAGCGCGACCAGCAGGGCAATGGCGTTCTCGGTGCGCCGGCCGTGCCAGCGCTCGAGGATGTCCAGCTGGCGCAGGCCCAGCACGGCCTGCATCTCGGTCAGGCGCCCGTTCGTGCCGAAGCTCTCGTGCAGCCACTTGAAGCCCGGCTGCTCGGCGGTCTCGACGATGGCGCGCCGGCTCTTGCCGTGTTCCTTCAGCGACCACGCCTGGTCGAACAGGTCGTCATCGTTGGTCACCAGCATGCCGCCCTCGCCGCCGGTTGTCATGATCTTGTCCTGGCAGAACGAGAACACGCCGACATGGCCGATGCTGCCGACCGGCTTGCCGCGGTACAGCGCCGCGTGGGCCTGGGCGCAATCCTCGATGACCTTCAGGCCGTGCGCGGCGGCCAGCGCCATGATCTCGTCCATTTCGCACGGCCAGCCGGCCAGGTGCACGACGATGATGGCGCGGGTCCGCGGCGTGACCTGCGGGGCGATGGTCTCGGCGGTCACGTTCTGCGAGTCTTCGTCGACATCGGCGAACACGGCGCGCGCGCCGCGCAGCACCGGGGCCGCCGCCGACGCCATGAACGAGCGGGAGGTGACGATGACCTCGTCGCCGGCCCCCACGCCCAGGACCTGCAGCGCCAGCTCCAGCGCCACGGTCCCGTTCGACAAGGCGATGGCGTGCCGCGTGGCGCAGTGGCGCGCGAAGGCGGCCTCGAAGGCGCGGCAGTTCTCGCCTGTCCAGTAGTTGATGCGTCCGGAGCGCAGCACCTGGCCGACGGCCTCGATGTCCGCTTCGTCGAAGTGAGGCCACATCGGCAGCGGTGTCGAACGCACGGGAGTTCCGCCGTCGACTGCCAGGGCCACCGGTTGCATTGCCGCCCGTTCCATGTTCGCGCCGTCTCCCCGTGTGTTGGAGGCGGCAGTATAGCCCACCCCCGACCCGCTGTCTTGCCCTTGTTGCCCGGCAGGGCCGTGCGGGGCCCCGCCCTCAGTGCTGCGACGCACCATGTTCTCCCCGGAATGCATCCATGGTGGCTCGCCCGTCCTGGCTGATGCCTTCCGCCTTCAGGACCTTGCCCACGGTCCGGCAGAGGATCCGGAAGTCGAGCCGGAGGCTGCGGTGCTCCACGTACCACACGTCCATCTCCAGCCGCGAAGCCCAGTCCAGTTCGTTGCGGCCGCGGACCTGGCTCCAGCCGGTGATGCCCGGCCGGACCTCGTGCCGCCGGGCCTGGCGCGCGCTGTACAGCGGCAGGTATTCCACCAGCAGGGGCCGCGGGCCCACCAGGCTCATCTCGCCCTTCACGACGTTCCACAACTCTGGCAGCTCATCAAGGCTGGTCGAGCGCAGCCAACGCCCGAAGCCCGTCAGGCGTTCCGCGTCGGGCAACAGGCCGCCGTCGGGGCCGCGCGCCGAGGTCATCGTGCGGAACTTGACGAGGCGGAACGTGCGCCCCCGGTAGCCCGGTCGCGGCTGCACGAAGAGCACGGGGCTCCCCAGTTTCACGCGCACCAGCAGCGCCAGCACCGCCAGGGGCAGCGCCAGCACCACCAGCCCCAGCAACGAGGCCGTGAAATCGCAAACCCGCTTCAGCGTCCCTGCCTCCCGTGCCCGGCCCAGGCCGGAATCCCTTGCACCCCCCAGAGGGCTGCCATAATGTGCCCTCGCAGCCCCGGATTGACAAGCACGCTCGCCGCGTCAGGAGGCCAGGCGGATGCCGCACAAGAGAATGGTCATCGTGGGCGCGGGCGGTTTCGCCCGCGAGGTGCGCTGGCTGGCGCAGGAGGTCACGGCCGCCCGCAGCCCGGCCGAAGGCTATGATTTCGTGGGATATGTGGTCAGCGACCCCGCCCAGGCCGGCCCGCACGACAGCCCGCGGGAGACGCTCGGCGACCTGGGCTGGCTGGCGGCGCACCCCGACGCCTGGGATGTCCTGGCCCTGGGCATCGGCAACGCCGCGCCCCGCCTGAAGGTGGCGGGCGAACTGGAACAGGCCTGGGGTCCCGAATGCTGGCCCGCCCTGGTGCACCCCTCCGTGAAGCTGGATGCGCAGAGCTGCCGCCTCGGCCACGGCGTGCTGCTGTGCGCCGGCGTCATCGGCACGGTGAACCTGGTGTTCGAACCGTTCGCGATGGTGAACCTGGCGGTGACGATCGGGCACGAGTCGGTGATCGGGCGGGCGGCCTGCCTGAATCCCACGGTGAACATCTCCGGCGGGGTCACGATCGGCGCCGGGACGCTGGTCGGCACCGGCGCACAGGTGCTGCAGTACGTGGAAGTCGGCCCGGGTGCGACGGTCGGGGCCGGCGCGGTGGTCGCCAAGCCCGTGCCTGCCGGGGTCACCGTCGTAGGCGTGCCGGCCAAGCCGCTGGTGCGGCCGTAGGGCCGGGATCAGATCACGCTATCGACGTACTGGAGCAGTTCCTCGACCGTCTCGTCGACCGAGGCGAGATGGCTGCCGTCGGCGGCCACGGCCGCCAGCGTCGGCGCGGCGACCAGCTGCGGCGCCGGGCGCGCCATGCGCCGGGTCGCCACCGGCCGCGACGGCGTCGCGGCGGGCTCGTACCAGGCGGGAATGTTGGCGACGATCGGCGCATCCAGCAGCTCTCCCGCGGTCACGGCCCGGGTAGACTTCCACGGCGAAACCGTCTCGAGGATGGTCCAGATGTCCCGCAGCAGCGGGTCGCGCAGGTATTCCTCGTACATGGCCAGCTTGCGCGGCATGACC
>CAINDZ010000251.1 GCA_903847545.1 uncultured bacterium
AAGGCGCCCTCGGTCGTGGTGCCGGCGATGGGGGTCTCGTCCGGCGCCGCGAAGACCGGCAGGACGAGGGCGATCGCCAGGGCGATCGACAGCAGGACGGCAGACAGGGGGACGCGCAGGGATCTCATGGCTACTCCCGGAACGGCAGGGGCGAAAGCCGCAGCGCCGGTCCGCGTGGGACCGGTCGGCGACAACGGAACAGGAGAACGGGAGACGTGCGGCGAAGGCGCACTCAAGCGACAGGACGATCCACTCAAGCGACTTGGCCATCTCCGTGTGCTCGCGGAACAGGCCAATTACACGTCTTTTTCAGGTAGGTGTCAATAATACAAAAAAAGAAAATTTTCCAGCAGAGGCCGCATCACGGCAACCTGTTACAAACGCTTACACTAACGCCATTGGCCTGTGATTATTGTTGATCTTTTATGATAAAAAGAGTGGCGCCGTCCGAAAGCGGCGCCACCAACGACCCACAGCACGCGACGGCCTAACGCACCGCCACGATGTACGCGATCCACGCCGGCGCCCGGTCGCCCTTCTCGCTGACCCGGAACACGCCGTTCGGCTCGCCCTTCTTGTCCGTGCCCTCCCAGTACACCATCACGCGGCTGAACCCGGCCTCGAGCAGCAGGTCGCGCGTCTCGGGCACCGTCCACAGGCGCCAGTCGTAGCTGAAGGCGCGGGTCATGCGCGGCCCGGTCGGGAAGTCGAAGTGGATCAGGCAGCGCACCTCGCCGGTGACCGGGTTGTAGTGGTCCTGGTCCCAGACGTAGTTGAAGCCGTCCAGCTCGCGCTGTTCCTCCTGCACCACCTGCGCCTCGGGACCGCCGTAGCAGTCCATCACCAGCAGGCCCTCGGGCTTGAGCGAGGCGCGACAGTTGCGCAGGTAGCCGGCCAGCTCGGCGCGGGTCTTGAAGCCCCACCAGCTGAAGTTCGAGGCCATCAGCACGTCGGCCTTCGGGGCCTTCACGGCCCGCACGTCGTCCTGGATGAGCGTGACGCGCTCGGCCTTGTCGCCCAGGGGCGCCAGGTTGTTGACGCGCCCCCACTCCAGCGTGGGGCCGTCGAAGTCGACGCCGATCGCGCGGTTGGTGGCGCGCGCCTTGACCCACCAGCTGCACAGCAGGGCGGTGCCGCAGAAGTCCTCGCGCAGCAGCGTCGGCTTGCGGCCGAATTCCTTGGCGAAGATGCGGTCGATGAACTCGACCTCGACCTTCGGGTTCTGCACCGAGTTCTGGTAGAGCCAGTGCTTGTCCGCGTTGCGGCTGGTCAGCTTGCCGGCGTCGGCCAGGGCGGCCATGCGCGGGCCCACGGGCTGCAGGCCGGTGCTCTTGGTCTTCGCGGTGCGGGTCATGGGCTGGGGCTCCCGGTGCTGGTGGGTGAAGTTGTCGGCACGAACAGTTGGTCGGCACGAACACGAATGAGGACGAATAAACGACCGCGCGCCGGTCTGGCAACCACCGAATATCGCGCGCGGGATCCCGGCTCAGAACAGGCCGCCGGTGATGGCCGCGATCTCGGGCCCGCCGCCGTCCAGCGACCAGGCCAGGTCCAGCCGCGCCAGCTCGGCGTTGCCCGAGCGCACCGGGCCGAAGCGCAGGCCCACGCCCAGCTCGCGGCGCAGGTCGCCGGCCGTGCGCGCCTCGTCGGCCCACCACGCACTGCCGGCCGCGGCGAACGCGGCCACGCCCACGCGGAACACGCCCAGCGGCTTGAAGCCGGTGGCCCGGCCCAGCTCGGCGTTGGCGCGCAGCAGGCGGTCGCCCGCCATGCCGTCGACCGAGAGCGTGCGCATCCCGCGCGCCGAGCCAAGCAGGAACGGGCGCGCGCCGGTCATGCCCGCGCCGCGCCCCGCCTCGACGAACAGGCGCGTCAGCCACGGCGTGTCCTGTGGCCCGCGCGCCGTCACCCAGCCGGCGGCCAGGTTCCAGCGGTGGTTGCGGACGGCAGCGCGGCCGAAGTCGGCCTCGCCGTCGCCCAGCAGCAGGGCGTAGCCGGGCCCGAGCGGCGACCAGCGCTGCACGTGCGCCTCGACGCGCCAGCGCGGCAGCGCGCCCGCCGTGGTCGAGCCCATGGAGCCGCCGGCCGGCCCCGCGCGCAGGTCGACGTCCCAGCCCAGCTCGAGGTCCTCGAGCGAGCCGTAGCGCAGCGCGTGCCGCGCCTTCACCCAGTGGCGCCCCTCGGTGCGCAGCCACAGGTACGGGAAGACGGTGGTGCCCTGCTCGCGCGCGTACGGCGTGCCCGTCGCGGCCAGCCATTCGAGGCTGGTCGTGCGCCCGTCGCTCAGCACGACCTCGCCGCCCTCGGGCGTGAACAGGCGCTCGCGCACGCGGGCACCCAGGCCCAGCCGCCAGACGCGACCTTCCTCGCGCGGGCTCAGGCGCGCCTGCACGCCCAGCTCGACCGCGCGGTCCGCGTACGGCAGCGAGGCGTACAGGCTGGCGGGCCGCTCCGGGTCGACGCCGGCCGGCCCCGCGTTGCTCAGGTAGAAGCGGTCGAGGCGCTGGTCGTCCCAGGCGCGGAACTCGAAGCCGCACGCGTCGTCCAGGGCGTAGAACGGCCGCGACAGGTCCAGGCGGCGCAGGCTGCCGTCGGTGCGGTCGGCGTAGTCCAGCCCCAGCGTCAGGCCGGTGCCCGCCACGCGCCGCTGCCGGTACCACAGGTTCCAGAAGTCGCTGGTCAGGTCGCGACCGAGGCCCGCGCCCGCGGTGACGCCCTGGCCCAGGAAGTTCGTGTCGGAGAACTGCGCGGTCCACTGCGCCTCGCCCGATGCGTCCAGCGACCACGTCACGTCCGACTTCAGCGTCCAGGCGTCGCGCGTGGCGACGCGCACGGCGACCGACCCGTCGGCGGTCGTGTCGACCGGGGCG
>CAINDZ010000252.1 GCA_903847545.1 uncultured bacterium
CATCGAGCTGAAGGCGCCCGGCGTGACGGCGCGCCAGCCGGTGAAGCAGCCCCTGGCGACCGGCCTGAAGGCCGTCGACTCGATGATCCCGATCGGCCGCGGCCAGCGCGAGCTGATCATCGGCGACCGCGGCACCGGCAAGACCGCCATCGCGATCGACACGATCATCAATCAAAAAGGCAAGGGCGTGTACTGCTTCTACGTGGCCATCGGCCAGAAGCAGTCGACCGTCGCCACCGTGCACAAGCGGCTCAAGGAACACGGCGCGATGGAGTACACGACCATCATCGCCGCCAACGCCTCCGACCCGGCCCCGATGCTCTACCTGGCGCCCTACACCGGCGTCACCATGGCCGAGCACCAGATGTGGGCGGGCAAGGACACCCTCGTGGTGTACGACGACCTGTCCAAGCAGGCCAACGCGTACCGCCAGATGTCGCTGCTGCTGCGCCGCCCGCCCGGCCGCGAAGCCTATCCCGGCGACGTCTTCTACCTGCATTCGCGCCTGCTCGAGCGCGCGGTGAAGCTGTCCGACGAGAACGGCGGCGGCTCGCTGACCGCGCTGCCCATCATCGAGACGCAGGCCTCGGACGTGTCGGCCTACATCCCGACGAACGTGATCTCGATCACCGACGGCCAGATCTTCCTGGAGAACGACCTGTTCTACCAGGGCATCCGGCCCGCCATCAACGTCGGTATCTCCGTCTCGCGCGTGGGCGGCTCGGCGCAGACCAAGGCGATGAAGAAGGTCGCCGGCTCGCTGCGCCTGGACCTGGCGCAGTACCGCGAGCTGGCCGCGTTCGCGCAGTTCGGCTCGGACCTCGACAAGGCCACGCAGCGCCAGCTGACGCGCGGCGAACGCATGGTCGAGATCCTGAAGCAGGACCAGTACGTGCCCATGCCGACCGAGAAGCAGGTGGCCATCATCTTCGCCGCCAGCAAGGGCTTCCTCGACACGGTGCCCCTCGACCAGCTGAAGCAGTGGGAGAAGGACTTCCACAAGTTCCTGGACGAGAAGCACTCGGCGGTGCTGCAGGCGATCGCCACCTCGGGCAAGCTCGACGACGACACGGTCGACCACCTGACGGCGGCGATCCAGGAGTTCATCAAGGTCCGCGGCTAGTACGGGCAAAGGGAAAGCGGGAGGTCACCGGTGGCTGGTGCCGGGGTCAAGCTACTGAACAAGCGGATCCGCTCCGTGCGGAACACGCAGCAGATCACCAAGGCCATGAAGATGGTCGCGGCGTCGAAGCTGCAGCGTTCCCAGGGCCGGATGCTCGCGGCGCGTCCCTATTCGCGCAAGCTGACCGAGCTGATGCAGCAGCTGGCGGGGCAGGCCGACATCGGCCATCCGCTGTTCGAGGTGCGGCCCGTCCAGAACCGCCTGTTCGTGGTCATCACCTCGGACAAGGGCCTGTGCGGCTCGTACAACACGAACCTGCTGAAGCTGGCGCACAAGTCGATCGATGCGTCCATCGCCGGCGGCACGCCGACCGCGATCTACGCCATCGGCCGCAAGGGCGCCGACTACTTCCGCAAGCGCGGCTACAC
>CAINDZ010000253.1 GCA_903847545.1 uncultured bacterium
AAGCGGCAGCCCGTCGCGCGGCAGATCGTAGATGCGGTCCGCGGGCATCTCCAGCACGAATCGTCGCGGGTTGGCGTGGCAACCCCCACAGGTGACCGTCCCTCGCCGCACCGTGTGCGGAAAGAACGCCTTCCACTCCGCCGCCAGCAATCGATTCTCCCAGCCGCGTCCGGGGTCCGTGGCCAGCAGCACGAACTGCGGGCGAATGGGAGACACCAGGCCGCGCGCATCCAGGCCCAGCGGCGGCGCGTCCTGCCGGCGCAGGGCCGCGCTGCGTCGCCAGCCGCCGACTTCCGGCAGCGACTCGAAGGCCTGCCTCTGCTCTTCGGTGCGCGGCCTGACCACGAATGTGCCGTACTCCTGCGCCGCCCACGCCGAGTGGCAGGCCCAGCATTCCATTTTTTCCAGGTGCGCCGCGATGGCGTGCTCAGGCACGGTCGGAGACGGGGAAGGGTGGCAGTCGCCGCAGGCCTTCACCTTCGGCGCGCCGGGGGAAGCATGCACGCGATGGCAGTCGACACAGCCCAGGCCGCGCTCCTGGTGCACATCCGGCAACATCTTCAGGTAATGGGCGCCGTCGGCCACCGGACCTCGCTGGTAGCGCTCATGGTCCTCCCGGGGAGCGCGGCCGTGGTACTCCCAGCCCGTGAAGTAGCCCTGGTGGCAGCGCAGGCAGGCACTGTCCGGCACGCGCCCGGAGGGCGACGAAGCGACACAGCGCGCCGGTGCGCGGCCGGGGCCCGCCTGGGTCTCGCGGTCATGGCAGTCCCGGCAGCCGGACACGTGGCACCCGGCACAGGCGGCACCGAAGAACGCATCTCCATCGCGCCCCATCGCGCGGCGGGCGAACGCCCGCTCGGCGTCCCGCGTGGCCATCGACCCGGCCAGCACGTCGTCCCGGCCCGCATGGCAGGTCACGCAGGCGCTGTCGGTCGCCGGCGCCGCGACGTCCCCGGACCTCGCGTCTCCCGAAAGGGCCGTCGCGGCCTCAGCGGCCAGCAGCCAGCAGGCGACGATGCAAAGTGTCGTCCAGCGCATGGTAGTCCAGGGGTTTGCGGTAGATCACGTCCACCACCTTGTCGTGGCAGACGAGGCACAGGTTCACGGCGAAGACCCGGCGGATCTCCGCGGCCTCCAGGGGCCGGGCGCCGTCCCGGCTCATGGCGGCGTGCGCATTGATGCCCTGCTCGTCCTGGTGCAGGAAGCCGTCCAGCGGCTTGCGCGCATCCTTCTCGCAGAGCAGGGTGGCCTTCAGCGCCGCGCGCTCGAGCACATGCTGCCCGAAACCGAGAAACGCCGGGTTCTCGTGGCACTCGGCGCAACCGATGGCCCGCGGACCGGTGTTGTGGCCGAAGAACGGCGCAAACCTCAGTTGCCGCCGTCCGCGGAACACGGCCACATCCTCGTCGCGCGAACGCGACCCGTCCGGCTCGATCACGTTGATGAACGTCTGGCAACCGGGCGTCACGGTGCCGATCCGGCCCTTCGTGTCCACCGCCAGCGGGAACGGGTACAGCGCGCGCACGTCCTCGGTCTCGCTGAACGAACCCGGCGAAGCCCGGCCGGCCAGGAAATCCCAACCGTACTCGCGCTTGTCGTAGGTGGTGTGGCAGCCGTAGCACTGCACGACGGTGCGCGAGTGGCAGGCATGGCACGCCAGGCGCTCGTGACCGGCCACGGTGTGCTCCGGGGTGCCCGTGATGACCACGCTGCGCAGGACACGGCCGCTTCGCTTGAGCATGACGGCGACCTTGCCGCTGTCCTCGAAGGCATTGGAGTAGGGCCGCCCCCTGGAGGTCAGGAGTGCGCGCGTTCCGGCAGCGGTTCGTCGGCCGTACTGGCGCCCCTCCCGCACCGGCGGCTCATGTTCGCGCCAGGCCACCGCAAAGCGCGGCTCCGCGATGCCGCTGCCATGGCAGTCCTCGCAGGCGATCTCGAGCTGGCCGTGCATGCCCGGCGCGGCATAGCCCTCTCCCATCACCTCGCGCGAGGTGTGGCAGTCGATGCATTCCATGCCGGCGGCGAAATGCACGTCGGGCGCTATGTGCGAGAAGTTGCGCTGGTCGCTTGCCGGCAAGGGGCCGGGCAGCCCATTGCGCGTCGGGACCAGGCCGTTGTTCCCGTCGTTCAGGCCCTGGTAGGAAAGGGCGATGCGGCCGCTCCGCTGGTGGCAGCGCATGCACGCCTCCATCGGCGGCAACCCCGCCATGGCGTGCGTGCGGCTGTGGGGACTCTTTCCCCTCATCGTCGGGTCCCCACCGTGATAGGCGGCATCGTCGGCATACGGGAAGTGGCACGCGGCGCAACCGGCGGCGTGTCCGGCGCCGTCATCGGCCTCGTTGAGCCTGCCCACATGGCAACGCGCGCAGAACTTGCGGTAGAGGTCGCCGGACAGGTTGTCCAGTCCGGTCACCGAGGCATGCGCCAGGGGCCGGCCCTGGAGGTCATGCAGCTGCGCGGCCCGCGCCGCGAAGGTCACGCTGTCGCGCTGTCCTTCCCAGGTGGCCTGGATCTGCGCGATCATGCCGGCGTTGGTGAACATCTGGCTGCTGCGCATGCGCTCCAGGTGATGCGGATGGCAACCGCCGCATCCCCGCTCCCATCGTCCGGCGTACGAGGCATCAGCCAGGCCGTACATGCCGCGGTGGGCGCCGTCCTTCCCGCGCTCGGCGGCGTTGCCGCCGTGGCAGGAGACGCAACCGGCATGGGAGGCAGACGCGACTTCCAGCCCTTCGTGGCACCCGGCACACTGCCCGGCATCCGCGCTGCGGTCCCCGGCAGGCCCACACGCGCCGAGCGCCACCGACAAGGCGGCCGCGCACAGCAGAACGGCAATGCCCCGGATCGTGCACATGCGCCAAATATATGTGTCGAGGCCGCGGCGGGGCACCGAAAAGCCCCTCTCAGAATGGGATAATTATGCAAATGGTAACCAGTTGCAGGATCCGTTGCTAATCTCAAGTTTCGGTCGATCTGGTCATCCCCTATCTTGGCAGGGCCACCTATTCTGGCATGCGTGGCCCGGCGTCCTCGCTGGCTGGCCCCTCCCGGAAGGCATTCCCATGATCGACGTCAGCCCCAAGCCCGACAGCCTGCGCACCGCAACGGCCCGCGCCGTCCTGCGCGGCGCGCCCGCTGCATTCACGCTTCTGCGCGACCGCCAACTGCCCAAGGGCGACGCCCTCGAGGTGGCCCGCGCCGCCGCCGCCCTGACCGTCAAGCAGGTCCCGCTGCTGATCCCCTACTGCCACCCCATCCGCGTCGACTGGGTCCAGGTCGCGTACGATGTCGGCGCCGACAGCGTCACCATCGACGTCACCGTGCGCGCCGTCGACCGCACCGGCGTCGAGGTCGAGGCCATGACGGGCGCCGCCCTGGCCGCGCTGACCATCTACGACATGATGAAGATGGTCGACGACACGCTGTCCATCGAGGGCGTGCGCCTGCTCGAGAAGCGCGGCGGCAAGAGCGACCGCAAGGTCGACATGGCCGCGGCCGGCCTGGTCGCCGCCGTGCTCGTGGCCAGCGACTCGGTCGCCGCCGGCGAGAAGGAGGACCTCTCGGGCGCCCTGCTGCGCGAGCGCCTGGCCGCCGCCGGCTTCACCGTGCGCGAGGTCATGGTGGTGGCCGACGACCCCACCGCCATCGCGACGGTCGTCCGCCTGTGGGCCGACGCCGGCGACATCGACCTGGTCGTCACCACCGGCGGCACCGGCCTGGGCCCGCGCGACACCACCCCCGAGGCCATGGACGAGGTCTTCGACCGCGAGGCTCCCGGCGTCATGGAGGCCGTCCGCGACCACGGCCAGCGCCGCACCCCGCGCGCCATGCTCGGCCGCGGCCGCGCCGGCGTGCGCGGCCACACGCTCATCATCAACCTGCCCGGCTCGCGCGGCGCCGTCACCGACGCCATGGCGGCCCTGCTGCCCGAGCTGCCGCACGCCTGCCTGATGCTGCGCGGCGCCGGCCACGACGACGACCCGCGGGGGAAGTAGCGCGCACTTGCGCCGGCGCAAGTACCCCGCCCGCGAACGGGACCAAATCGGGATTATTTTGCACTTGTATGCGCCCCAACGGCCCCGGTAGACTGTTTCCTCGTCCGTTGCGGCCCCCTACCGCCGCGCGGGGCGGGAATCACTCCCAGGAGCGACACCATGCGACGCACTCTTGCTTCCCTGCTCATCATCGCCGCCCTCGTGACGGCGGCAACGGTCGCCTCGGCCGCCGCCAATATCGCGCTCGGCAGGCCCGCCACGGCCTCGGGCACCTACACGCCCAGCGCAGCGCCGTTCGCGGCCGTCGATGGCGACACGACCACGGCCTGGAACGCCGGCGGCTATGCGACCCAGTGGATCGAGATCGACCTCGGCAGCGACAAGTCGGTCGACATGGCGCATATGAAAGCCGCGCAGTTCCCGCCCGGCGCCGTGACGCACGTCATCACCGGGCGCACGAGCGACGGCGCCACGGTCACGCTGGCCACGTTCTCCGGATATTCGGAGCAGGGCAAGTGGCTGACCGCCTACTCCGCCGACACGACGCCCGTGCGTTATGTCCGCATCACCACGCTGGCGTCCCCTTCATGGGTGGCCTGGTGGGAGATCGAGCTGACCGAAGGCTCGCCCCCGACGCCCGTCGCGACCTCAAGCTGGGGACAGCTCAAGGCGTTGTTCCGCTGACAAGAGCAACGCCCTCACGGCAACCACGCGTGGCGCCCCGCAGGCAGGGGGCGCCACTTGCGTTGCAGGCCTTCTTGCAACGTGCTAACTTTGCGCCCGTAAACGGCCTGCGCGGCCGGAACCGGGCCTTCGCCCAGGGGGATCACATGAGCAAGAAGTCGATGACCGGCGTCATCCTGACCGTGATCGGGAGCCTCGTGATCGGGGTCCTGGCCAGCCTGGTCTTCCTGAACGTGT